>JANYIK010000083.1 GCA_025362115.1 Methylophilaceae bacterium | reverse complement strand
TGCCTCTGTTTCTTCTGCCGCACCGCGCATTAACAGGGCTTGGCGATGTGCTTCTTTTGCAAAGCCAGGGGATTGCGGGTTGGGTACCCAGACGCGTAGCAACTTCAACCCTTGAGCGCTGCGGCGGGCGCGATGGCGTTGGAGCTTGGTGAGATTTCCTTTAGCGGTGTGGCTGGTCATGAGGGCCCCAGAGAGTTTTTCTGATTAACTTATCTACGCTTGTCCACGCTATAAGCTGTCGCACCGCTAGCAGCAAGTAACAGCAAGCCGCCCGCGAGAGAAAAGTTTTTCAGGAACATGATCATCTGCATCTGGTCGGCGAAGTTGTGGTGGAAAATCAAGGCTGCGGCGATGGAGAATCCGGCCAGCGCAAATGCGGCGAGGCGGGTTTGAAAGCCAAATGCAATGGCGAGACCACCCAGTACTTCCAAAGCGATGGTTGGCCAGAGCAGGAACGCGGGGAGTCCAAAAGATTGCATATAGCCTACGGTGCCTGCTGGATCCATGATTTTGCCTATTCCCGCCATCACGAATATGACTGATAACAGAACGCGACCCAGTAAATGAACGGTTTGATTCATGATGTTCTCCGTGGAATGTGGTTGAGGAGCGCTATCTTACTACAAGTAACAGGCCATTTAACGCTACAATCCTAAGCGGCAGCACGCATCTAAAATCATTCAAAATCTTGAGGGAGATTCAGCATGAAAAAACTGGGAGCAGAGTTCTTCGGTACGTTTTGGTTGGTGCTTGGAGGGTGTGGTAGTGCGGTATTGGCAGCGGGTTTTCCTGATGTGGGCATTGGTTTGGCGGGTGTATCGTTGGCATTTGGTTTGACGGTGTTGACTATGGCTTACGCCATCGGGCATATCTCTGGATGTCATCTTAACCCGGCCGTGTCTATTGGTTTGTGGGCGGGCGGGCGGTTTCCGGCGGATCAATTGCCATCGTACATTGTGGCGCAAGTACTGGGTGGCATCGCAGCGGGCGGAGTGCTGTTTCTGATTGCTTCTGGCAATGCTGATTTCAACGTGGCGGGTGGCTTTGCCTCCAACGGTTTTGGTGAGCATTCTCCGGGTGGTTACTCGATGCAGGCGGCACTGATTTGCGAAGTGGTGATGACGGCGTTTTTCCTGCTGGTAATTATGGGAGCAACGGATAAGCGAGCTCCCAGTGGTTTTGCGCCGATTGCGATCGGTCTGTGTTTGACTCTCATCCACCTCATCAGCATTCCTGTCACTAATACCTCGGTCAACCCGGCACGTAGCACCGGCGTGGCGCTGTATGTGGGCGATTGGGCGGTGGCGCAGTTGTGGTTGTTCTGGGTGGCACCGATTATCGGCGCGGTGGTCGGCGCAAAAATCTATAAATGGATTGCTGAAGATTGAGGTTGTATGGTTCCCTCCTCTTGAAGGAGGAGGGTTAGGGTAGGGGTGCGATGTTGGCTTTTCCTCATAATTTGACATGTTAAACCCCCATCCCAACCTTCCCCCTAGGAGGGGGAAGGGGCTCGAAAGGTACTGCTGGATGGTGCGATGGTCTCTGATGTTTGTGTTGGTTTTGTTAGGCGCTTGCGCCAAACCTATCACGCACACGGAAATCCGCTTTGCCATCGCCCAAGCACCGCTGACCTTAGACCCGCGTTACGCCACCGATGCAGCATCGGAGCGAGTGAATCGGCTGTTGTATCGTCCCTTGGTGGATTTCGACGCGCATTCGCGTGCGGTTCCGGCCTTGGCGCGTTGGCAGCAAACCGACGCGCTGCATTATCGTTTTACGTTGGGTAAAAACGGGCGGCGTTTTCACGATGACGAGCAGCTCACGGCCAATGATGTGGCGGCCACTTACCGCTCGTTGCTGGCACTGAAAGATTCGCCGCATAGCGCCGAATTTGCCAACATTGCTAGTGTAGAAACCCAAGATACGAACACCGTGGAGTTTACGCTGCGCCAGTCGGACAAGCAGTTTCCCGCTCGTTTGATTATTGGCATCCTCCCCGCCAAACTGATTGCGCAGAACCATGATTTTGCCAAGCAGCCTATTGGTAGCGGCGCATTCAAGCTGGTGGAATGGAAGCGTACGCTGAAGCTGGCGCGTGTCGCCGACCAGCAGCAAATAATCATGGAAGAAGTGCGCGACCCCACGGTGCGGGTGTTGAAGCTGTTGCGAGGTGAGGTGGATTTGCTGCAAGGCGATTTGCCGCCGGAACTGGTGGCGTACCTCAAGCAACAGAAGTATATACACGTGCTGGAGTCATTCGGCAGCAACTATTCTTACTTGGGCTTCAACCTGCAAGACCCGCAACTCAAAAATCCGCTTATCCGCCAAGCGGTGGCGCTCAGCATCAATCGCGATGTCATCATAAAACATGCTTTGGTGGGCGGGTCACGCCCGGCGACGGCCATTCTGCCGCCGGAACACTGGGCGGGCAACTCTGATTTGCAGCCCATTCATTATGACCCGCAGCGTGCCAAGGTGTTGTTGCAACAGGCCGGGGTAACGCTGCCGCTTAAACTCATCTATAAAACCTCTACCGATGCGCAGCGGGTGAGATTGGCCACTATCATGCAGGCGCAAATGCGCCCCAGTGGTATAGACTTGGAGATTCGTAGCCTGGATTGGGGCACGTTTTTTGAGGACATTAAGCAAGGGCATTTTCAGCTTTATGGCCTGACTTGGGTGGGTATTAAAACGCCGGAGATTTACAGATTAGCGTTTCACAGCGCCTCTGTGCCGCCCAAGGGTGCTAATCGCGGGCATGTGCAGGATGCCGAGCTGGATGCGCTGATAGACCGTGCCGATTGGCCGGCGGTGACAGCGCGGATTCATGCGCAATTGCCGGTGGTGCCGCTGTGGTACGAAGGCCAGTTTGCCGCGATGCGCAGCACCTTAAGCGGCTATAAACCGGCGGCGGATGGCAATTGGGATAGTTTGGAAAGCGTGATTAACAAGGGTGACAAATGATTAAAATCAACCGCATGATGCATACCGGATTGGTGATTTCGAATCTGGCAAAATCCAAAGCCTTTTACGAAGGCTTGCTGGGCTTTGCACCTAATCCGGCGCGTCCGAATTTCGACTTTGAAGGCGTGTGGTACGACATCGGGCAGAATCAGGTGCACCTGATGGTGGTGCCTAACCCTTACGAAAATCTACAACGCCCCACGCATGGTGGGCGCGACACGCATATTGCATTTTCGGTGGATGATGTGGAGCCGATACGCGCCGAACTGGAAAAAGCGGGAATCCCTTACAGCATGAGCTTGTCCGGGCGGGCGGCGGTGTTTTGTCGAGATCCGGACGGCAATGCGCTGGAATTTTCGGCGGTTAAGTGAAAATCACGATCTCCATCCCCGAACAAACGCTGACGCTGGCAGATGCGTCCGGGGGCGTGCTGGTAACATATTCCGTTTCAACGGCGTTGAACGGCGCGGGCGAGAAGAAAGACACCAGCTGCACACCACGTGGCAAGCACATCATCCGCGCCAAAATCGGCGCTGGGCAGGCTGAAAATGCGGTCTTTATCGGACGTCGCCCCACTGGCGAAATTTATTCCCCTGAACTGGCGCTGCAACACCCTGAGCGCGACTGGATATTGACGCGCATCCTATGGCTTTCCGGTTGCGAGGTCGGCTTTAACCGCTTAAGCGATTGCGACACCATGCAGCGCTATATCTACATCCACGGCACGCCGGATACCGAGCCGATAGGCGTACCGAGGTCGCACGGATGTATCCGCATGCGTAGTAGCGATGTGGTGGCGCTGTTCGAGCGCGTGGCGGTGGGTACTGTCGTTGAAATAGTTGAATGAGTCGTCGATGGATGCTGATAACCACTTAACTTGCTACCGTCATTCCCGCGAAAGCGGGAATCCATTCGTGTTTTCGCAAAATTGGATTCCCGCTTTCGCGGGAATGACGAACCCCGAGGTTGTTACATTCACTAATCTGCGGTCATCGGCGGCTAAAACATGTTGTTAAAACGCCTGTTTGCCGTCTTCCCAGTCGTTTTTGGGGTTTTGCAGCTGACGTTTCTATTTGTTCATCTCGTACCCGGCGACCCGGTAGAAGTGATGTTAGGCGAATCTGCCACCAGCGCTGACCGCACCCAACTACGAGCTGACTTAGGTCTAGATCAGCCATTGCCTACTCAGTTTGCGAACTACCTTGGCAAGCTTGCTAAAGGCGATTTTGGACGCTCCATCCATAACCACAACGAAATCTCCAGCGTGTTGGCAGAGCGTATTCCCGCGACGGCCAAGCTGGCTTTACTGGCTTTAGCGATGGCGTTGTTGATAGGTTTGCCATTAGGCATTGTGGCCGCCTTATATCATCTGAGGTGGCCGGATCGTGCAGCTACACTTACCTCGCTCACCATTTCTGCCATGCCGCATTTCTGGCTGGGACCTTTGCTGATGCTGGTGTTCGCTCTGTGGCTGGGCTGGTTACCGGTGAGCGGTATGGAAAGTGGTAGTTCTATTTTCCTCCCCGCGCTGACATTGGCCTGTGGATTGGCGGCGATTTTGACGCGCATGACCCGCGCGAGTTTGCTGGAAACCTTAAACGAGGATTTTGTGCGTACCGCCCGTGCTAAGGGCTTGCCGGAACGCTTGGTGGTGCTGCGCCATGCGCTGAAACCCGCGTTATTGCCGGTGGTGACGGTGATAGGCTTGCAACTGGGCTCGCTGTTGGCAGGCGCGGTGATTACCGAGACCGTGTTTGGCTGGGAAGGAGTCGGGCGTTTGTTGGTGGAATCCATCGAAAAGCGTGACTATCCGGTGACACAGGCGTGTGTGCTAGTGATAGCGCTGACTTATGTACTGGTGAATTTGGCAACGGATTTGGCTTATGGGCAGTTAGACCCAAGAGTAAGGCGTGCCGAATGAGCAAGACTGCGTTTGGGATATTGCTGTTTTGGCTGGTTGCTGCGATTGGTGCTACATGGCTCACCCCCGACATTATTCATCTTGACCTTATTCTTGCCGCTCCTAACCACGTGCATTGGCTGGGTAACGATGATTTAGGCCGTGATATTCTGGCGCGATTGTGTGCTGGTGCGCGGATTTCGCTGACAGTGGCGGTAACGGTGACACTGGTAACTTTTAGCGTTGGCACCAGTGTAGGCTTGGTTGCTGGCTACTTTGGCGGTTGGCTGGACAGGCTGTTGATGCATATCACGGATGTATTTCTGGCG
>JANYIK010000066.1 GCA_025362115.1 Methylophilaceae bacterium | reverse complement strand
TCCTGGGCGCGCAAAGCCGGGGAGCGCGAGTTGCGCCCCAGCCCGGTGTTGAAAAATATAACTACCACTCAGCAGGCTTTCCCGCTGGCGCAAACCCTGGCCGAGCAACTCGCCAACCCGGCCGATATGCAATGGTTGTTGGATCATCAAGCGCCTGCGGTTGCGGAAGGCGAAAGCGTACGCGGCGGTGCAGGGTTGTTCCAGGCGCAGGCGATTTGCCCGGCATGGGGTTATTACCAATATCGTCTCGGTGCCCGTGCGCTGGATGAACCGGTGGATGGGTTGGACAGCATGGCGCGTGGCAGCCTGTTGCATGCCGTGTTGCAGGCATTCTGGAACGGGCGTGATTCTAAATACCTGAACAGCATGGATGAATCTGCTCAGCAGCAAGCCGTGCAGCAGGCGGTGGAAGCCGGGATCAAGCAGTTCTCGCAAGGCTTGGATGAGCCTTTACCCACGCATTTTGTCGCGCTGGAGAAACTGCGGCTGGCAGCGCTGCTTCATGGTTGGCTGGCGCTGGAACGCGAGCGGCCAGCGTTTACCGTACAAGATTGTGAGCGCCGTGTGCAGCAGGATATCAAGGGCATCAGCGTCGAGTTTACGTTAGACCGCGTGGATGCATTGCCAGATGCGGGCATGGTGGTGATCGACTATAAAACCGGCTCGCAGTTGAGCCCAAACTCATGGGCGGCAGACCGCATTACCGAGCCGCAACTCCCCATCTACGCTGCGCTGGTACTGATAGAGGGTGAAGTGGCCGCAGTGTGTTTCGCCAAGGTGCGCGCGGGCGAACATCAGTTTGTCGGCATCGCCAATGACTCCAGTACCCTGCCCGGCGTGAAGGGGCTGGATGATGCACGTAAATTATTCGACGCAGAGAAATTTCCTACTTGGCACGCCCTGCTGCAACACTGGCGCGATAGCCTGGAAATGATTGCCGATGAGATTAAGACAGGCGATGCGGCAGTGCGTTTTGATGATGAAAATGACCTGGCTTATTGCGATGTGAAACCGCTGTTGCGCCTGCCGGAGCGCAAGCTGCAACTGGAGCGTGGGAATAAATAGCGACAAGAGATATTGATAAGTATATACTAATGTAAATACATCGCGTTTTTGGAGGTAATTTATGCTGAGTACTCGTGTGTTCAAAAGCGGCAATTCCCAAGCCGTCAGGCTGCCCAAGGATTTCAATTTCGACGTGGCGGAAGTGGAAATATTTCGCCGCGGTGATGAAGTGGTGCTGCGTAAACCACGCCGTAGCGGCGCTGAAGTTTATGCGGCATTGGTGAATATCAGCCTGCCAGCAGACTTTCCCGATGACATTGCCGATCAACCCGCAGAAACCCGCGAGACGTTTTGATGCGCTATTTGCTCGATACCAACATTATCATCTACATCCTCAAACGTCGTCCGCCGCAAGTGGCGGCGAGGTTTGCCGAGTTAAGCGCAGGTGATTTATGCGTTTCATCCATTTCTATTTCAGAGCTGATGTACGGCGCGGCCAAAAGCCAGCAGCCAGAAAAAGCGCTGGAAGCCATTGCCCAGATTGGCCAAGCACTGGAAGTGGTGGCTTACGACGAAGCCGCCGCGCATATTTATGGCCAGTTACGTGCGGGTTTGGAGCAACAAGGCCAACCCATCGGCGCGTTGGATACGCTGATTGCCGCCCACGCATTGGCGCTGGAGGCAACATTGGTGACGCACAACGTGCGCGAGTTTGGCCGTGTAACGGGGTTGCGGGTAGAGGATTGGGCGGCGGCATAAAGCCCAAGCTACAAATGGGACGGGGATGGCGCAAGTGCGTTGTAGGGTGCGGCTTCCGCACCGCGAAATAGTCTAATCAAGTCAGATGTTATTAAGGAGAAATTGCTCATGAATTCTGTTCGGAAAGAACCATGGTGGTGGGAAAAAACTGTTGAGTACGCATTTATCCGGCATGTGATGGGCGATAGTGTTGCCTGTCCGATGGCTGGGTGATCTTATTGAGGAAATAGAGGATAAATTTCGGTTGATTGAGTTCAAGCGCATGCCAGATGCCAGTAGCGAGAATAAAAAATATGGGGAGGACTACAAGGATTACATTGAGGTTTGCTCAGGGCTGCCGCATAAAGATAACGCGGCGCATTGGTTGGTGTTTGGGGATATGAACAGTAGTGACCAGCTCGAACTCAAATACCGACATTATCATGGGACGAGAGACAAGGTAAACCACTGACGAAAAGCAGCGATATGAGCACAATGAATCTCACTGCGTTCACGGAGTACATTGCAGCTTTTATGCAACTGCGAGGATGGGAAGAAGGCAGTGCCTCCGGCGGCTTGGTCATAGCTGGGGTGAGTGAAGATAAAATAGTTGTGCTAGATTTGTCAGAGTTTATACATTTCATCCCTGCGTTAGAAAGCAAGCTTGCGCTCTCCAGCACATCAACATCTCAAATGAAGATGTAATCCTGCCAAGATTTTACGCTACCAGCAAATGAATCGTCGCCTGCGGGTCTTTCCCCAGCATCTTGAGCAGCGCCCGCGCTGGGCCGGTGGGGCGGGTGCGGTGTTGTTCCCAGTTTTGCAGGGTTTTGACCGGCACACCAATCAGCAAAGCAAAATCAGCTTGCGATAGGCCAGTAGCTTCGCGCACGGTTTTAGGTTCCGGTTCGGCGATGACGATTTTGCGGATGCCAGCGACTTCCTTGCCCGCCATGACCGCTTTCATATCGCGCACGCTTTGCAGCAAATCCTGAAACGTTGTGTTATCCATGTTTGATAATCTCCTCCATCAATGTGGCCAGTTGTTTCAACTGTGCCGGGGTTAAATCTTCCATTTCATTTTTGCGGTAGGCAAATACCAGATAGCAATGCTGTTCCGATTGCCACCAGTAATAAATCACCCGCGCTCCACCGCGTTTGCCGCGCCCTGCAAGCGCCACACGCAATTTACGTAAGCCGTGGCTACCGGCAATCAACGCGCCAGCCAGCGGGTTTTCCAGTTGCAACAGGCGCAATTCTTCATCGGTAAACGCGGCGTATTTGCTGAAAAGTGGGAGTTCAATAAATATCACAGGGTGACTATACGCTAATAGCGGATAAATGTGTACCCGTTGGCTTGATTCGTAAAAGCTGTCAGCATACTGCTCATGACGCAAGCCGACCTGCTGCAGCAAGACACCAAAAACCGCCAACGTGCCTTGGCGTTGGAATCCTTCATCGTCGAAGCCCCCGCCGGGGCGGGTAAGACCGAGCTTTTAACCCAGCGCTATCTCAAACTGCTGGCGGTGGTGAACGAGCCGGAAGAAATTGTCGCCATCACCTTCACCAACAAGGCGGCGGCGGAGATGCGTAGCCGCGTGTTGCAGAGTTTGCAGGATGCGGCGGACAGCGTGGCGATAGACAAGCCGCACAAAAAGACAACGCGCGAACTGGCGTTGCAGGCACTGGCACGTTCGGCAGAACAGCAGTGGAACCTGCTAGAGCAACCGGCGCGGCTGCGCATCAATACCATTGATTCCCTGTGCAGCACTCTAGCCAGGCAATTACCTATTCTCAGCCGTTTTGGCGGTCAGCCCGGCGTGGTGGACGATGCCGCAATGCATTGTCAGGAAGCCGCACGCCGTGCGCTAGCATATCGGCCAGCAGATTGGTCAACCGGCCCGTGTCATTGTCGAGATAACGCAGTGCTTCGGTCACTACCCCGGGGGCGGTAAAACCAAGCTCCGCTTCATCTTCCAGCGTGGCTAGCGCACGGCGTGCGGCTTCCTGACAATGCATTGCGGCATCGTCCACCACGCCGGGCTGACCGC
>JANYIK010000036.1 GCA_025362115.1 Methylophilaceae bacterium | reverse complement strand
GCTCGCGGTGAGCAAAGTCACTGCACTTTACGCACAATTGGCTCAGGCCAAAAGGCTGGCGATATATGATCCGCTGGGTATGGCGGCAGGGTTAAACGAGCTGTACCCATTACCCAAAGCCACTGCAGTGTATGTGCAACGGGTGGAAGACGTAGGCCAAACTTTACTGGGGCATGCCACACAAGCGGTGACGAGCCTTACCAATGCGGATATGTTGCTGGTGACTGCATTTGATGCCAAGCGACTGATAGATCATATCCACCACCTTGTACCGTCTGGCTGCCAATTACTCAGCTTGGATGAAATCCGTCTCCCGGAGACCATGCTTACCAACAAGCGGCGCTATCTGGATAAACTCAATTTCGCCACCAATTTTGCCTTTATGCGCGAAGGCCAAGGCCAGCACGCGCGCCTTACCACCTGTGACTATTGGACGGGTTGGGGAGCGGCTAATCCGCCCACGATTTGGTTTACGCTGTTTGATGCTCGCGGTGTAGAACTGGCGCAGTGGCAGCACACCTTACCCGCACGCGGAGCTAGCATGACTGTGGACAGCCGCGAGGTTCGCCAACGCTTTGGTTTGGGCGAATTCACCGGGACGCTGTTCATGCACGTCATCGGCGTGGCTGGACATGAAGTGGTCAAGTACGTGCTGGATACTTATGCTGACAACGCGGAGCAATTGTCTTGTACGCATGATGCCAACGCTTGGCCGTCCGGACTTTACGCCGGATTGCCCGCGCCGGATAACGGTGAGCGGGTGGTGCTGTGGGTACAAAACAGTCACCCCATTCCTATACCGCGCGGCGAGATTGGTTTGAACTTGATGGGCAAGGACGACATACGTTGGCTGGATGTGGAAATCCCGCCATTTGGCACCTACGCGCTGGATGTCGCTAGCCTGTTTCCCGAAGTGCGCTGGCCGCAGCAACTGGAGGTACAAGCGGGCAAGTATTTTGTTCGGCCACGCTATGAAATCTTTGCCAAAAACGGACGCAGCCGCATCGCTCACGCCAATGTGGAGCGCAGTGATCTGAAAATAGATGAAGGAATTCCCAAGCTCACTGAATTTATGGGGAAGGGCTACATACTACCCGCCCCAATATTGCCTATCAGCCAGTGGCGCAATTGGGTACTACCCACGCCCATGTCCACCGCGCAGGATAATTTGCCTCTTGCCGCTAAAGTTTATGACGCAACAGGCAAGGAAGTCGCCTCGCATTTTTTTGGTCGCATGTCGCGCGAAAATTGCAGCCTATTGGATATCAATGCATTGCTGGCGGGAACAAGCCTGGAATATGGCCATGTCGAACTCATGTACGATTTCCGTGACGGCGGCAGTGCCGACGGCTGGATGCATGGCATTTTCCGCTATCAAGAACTGGCCTCCAGCCATATCGCCGAAACCAGCTTTGGCGCACATGTGTTCAATACCCAACTCACCTACAAAGACGAGCCGCAGTCTTACGCCGCAACGCCACCAGGCTTGAGTACACGCCTGTTTTTGCGTTTGGGCGATGCGGGCATGGGACATAAAACGGATGCGTTTTGCCATTTGATTTACGCCGCGTCTACGCCTTGGCACTCTCTGTCCGATACCAGTCTGGAACTGTTTAATAGCATGGGTGAGATCGTCGCTACACACACCATTAACATTCCGTGCAGCGGCTCACAGCATTGGCGCTATTCACAAATGTTTTCAGTAGCGGAGCGCCAAGCCGCCGGAGCGGGTGCTTACGTCCTTATTCGCGATGCCACCTGCCGTTTGTTCGGTTACCATGGCCTGATTCGGGACGGTATGGCAGTCGCGCTCGACCACATGTTTGGGTTTTAATTGTCCGTGACAACTCCCCAACTGACAGTACTCCAAGTGCTGCCTGCGCTTGAGGCGGGTGGGGTAGAACGTGGAACCTTGGAAGTTGGAAAATACTTGGTAGAAAACGGTCATCGTTCACTGGTAATGTCTGCTGGCGGGCGCATGGTGGAACAGTTATTACAGGAAGGTTCGGAGCACTATACATGGCCTATCGGTAAAAAATCTCTGCTGACTTTGCGCTATGTAAATCGATTACGACGGTTTTTCACCGAACAAAAAATAAACATTGTACATGTGCGTTCACGCCTCCCAGGATGGATAGTGTACCTTGCGTGGCGTGGCATGAACCCAGCTACCCGCCCTAAACTAGTTACCACCGTACACGGCCCCTACACTGTTAATCAATACAGTGCGGTGATGACTAAAGGTGAGCGTGTGATTGCGATTTCAGAGTTTATCCAGCGCTATATCCTGGCCAATTATCCCAATGTTGCGCCAAACAAAATCCACCTTATTCATCGTGGCGTATCCTCGGAACAGTTCCCTTATGGCTACCAACCAAGTGCTGTATGGCTAGATACTTGGCACAAGCAATTTCCAGAATTGCAAGGTAAGCGGATACTTACCTTGCCTGCCAGATTGACACGCTGGAAAGGCCAAGAAGACTTCATCGAACTCATCAAACGCTTGCGAAAACGTGGGTTAGAAGTGCATGGGGTACTGGTGGGTGAGGCACATTCAAAACGTCAGGGTTTCCGGCAGGAGCTGGAACGAAAAGCTACATTATCAGGCGTGCTTGAACATCTCACATTTACCGGTCACCGCACAGATTTACGCGAGATTATGGCGACATCAGATATCGTGTATTCTCTTTCGCGCGAACCCGAAGCCTTTGGCCGCACCACAGTAGAAGCCTTGAGTTTGGGAATTCCGGTGATAGGCTATGACCACGGCGGCGCGGGTGAGCAATTGGCGGCAATTTTGCCAGAAGGACGAGTGCCTATGGGCGATATACAGGCGCTCGAAAATCGCACCCTGGGCTGGCTTGAAACGCCACCAGTCGTGCCAAAAGAGCAGCCTTTTACTTTGCACAATATGCTACAAAAAACACTGGCAGTTTATCAGGAGGTTTTTTGATCGTGCAGACCAAAGTATTGGTGGTGGGTAAGGCTTATCGTCTGGTGAACTGGACAGAAAATACTGTTGAAGCCTTTCGGCAATCCGGATGCCAAGTGGAATGTTTCGCCATCAATGGTGACAGCCGCTTGCATTCGATGTACTTCAAGTGGCGCGGCGCAATCGCTGGAGACGACTTTGCGGCGGTAACCATCAGCTTGCGGAAGAAAGCAAAAGAATTTAAGCCGGATATGATTGTATTTGTCCTTGGTGCATGGTTGCCGGCTTCGTTATTTGAGGCAATAAAAGAAGTATCTCCGGCCTCAATTAAAGTAGCATGGGTGGGTGACAAATTCGACACTATTCAGGGTGTATTTTCTCAATATATGGACTGGATATTCTGTACGGATACGCATTTCATGGACTTGGTGCGTAATCAAGGTGTGACTTCTACCAGCTACCTGCCTTTAGCGATGGATCCACAGCGCTTTTATCCCATGGATATACAGCGCAATGAAAGCATTGTGTATGTTGCCAAAAACTCTCCAGGACGAGCCCAATTCATCAGCCAGATTAAAAAACCATTGACGCTATACGGAAAAAAATGGCGAAGATTCGGGCAGCAATATCATGACAGTCCGCATCAAATCCACGCACATCACCTGCCACCGGATAAACTGCCTGCAGTTTATGCCGCCTGCCGCGCAGTACTGAATATCAAGCATGAAATATACGTGGAAAGAGGAGTCAATCAGCGCAGCTTCGAGCCTTATGGCTGCATGACCCCCGTACTCAATGATGACGTAGCGGATTTGGCATTATGCTTCGAGTTAGGACGTGAAATTCTGGTCTATAATTCCTTGGATGAATTACACGAGCTGCATGCACAATTGACTAGTGACTCTACTTTTGCCCAAAAAATCGGACTGGCGGGACATCAGCGCGTCATGGCGCACCACACATACGCTCATCGAGCGCGTAGTATTCTCAAGCAGGTTGGACTGGAATGAACACAAATTTGAACACGACCACCATCAAAGGAGCTGATTCCCAAGCCGTGCCTCTATGGATGCAGCGTTACGGCTGGCTGGTTATTGCCGCTTTTGTTCTATTGCAACCTTTAGGCAATACGTTTGAACTGCCCATCGCCATCATGGCGTGTTTGGGATTGTGGCTAACGCTGTTCAGACGGAGTGCCGTGATGGTATTGCCAGCACTGAGGCCACTGCTGCTGATGTTTGCTTGTATCTGGCT
>JANYIK010000020.1 GCA_025362115.1 Methylophilaceae bacterium | reverse complement strand
TGGGATGGCCGCAACTGGCTGGATATTCCGCGGGTGGAAAGTGAGGCTTGGCTGGCCGACTTTGTGAACCATGTGCCACCCAACGGCGAAAGCTACGCACAACTAAGCCAGCGGGTGCTGGGGCTGCTGCGTGAATTGGCGGAGCATCATGAACGCGCTGGGCTCATCACCCATTCCGGCGTGATACACGCCGTGTTGGCTCATGTGCGTGGCATTCCTCTGGCCGAAAGTTATGAGAAGTTGTCCGTAGGGTACGGTGAAGTAGTGCAAGTGGAATTTGCTACTTAACTAGCAACAACGCTTCACGCCTTGCCACTTGTCATCCTGCCGTCGCCTGAAGAAAACTTCACGCGACAGGGGCGCGCTTGCCGAATGGTGCTCGGTATGGTGCTCAATGTAGCGTTCGTAGGCATCGTCGCCGGATAGTTGGCGTATAGCTTTCCAAAAGCTTTTCAAGCGCTTAATCACGGACGATATCCTCTACCAACCGGCTGGGGATATGTGGGGATTCGGATACCGGAGGCACTTGTTTACCTGTCAGGTGACGTGCGCACACTCTGAACATGTCGAGCACAATGACCCACAGGATAGTCACAAAAAACATCGTTAGCCAGGCATCCAGATGCTGGTTGAAAATCAGTTGCGGGGCGACAGCCGCCTTTTCTGCGGGCAGGGTTCCGGCGGCCAGTTTGGCGGCCATGTCGTTGGCGGCAGCGAAGAAGCCGACACGGATGTCGCTGCTGAATATCTTTTCCCATGCTGCAGTGCTGGTGACCAGTACCAGCCAGGTGAGCGGGATACCGGTGATCCAGGCGTGGTTGAGTCTGCCGGATTTGATGAGGATGCCGGTGCCCACACACAAGGCGATAGCCGCCAGCATTTGGTTGGCGATGCCAAACAGTGGCCATAGCAGGTTGACACCGCCGTTGGGATCTATCACCCCGATGTAGAGGAAATAACCCCAGCCGCCGACCACCAGCGCGCTGGTGAGCATCACCGAAGGCATCCATGAGGTTTGCCCCAGTTTCGGCCAGATGTTACCCAGCATGTCTTGCAACATGAAGCGGCCAACGCGGGTACCAGCGTCCAGCGTGGTAAGGATGAAAATGGCTTCAAACATAATGGCAAAGTGGTACCACAGCGCCAGCAAGCCGTTGCCAAAAGCGTTGCCGAAGATGCTGGCCATGCCCACCGCCAGCGAAGGTGCCCCGCCGGTGCGAGCGAACAGGGTGGTTTCGCCCATTTGTTTTGCCAGCAGTTGCATCTGTTCCACTGTGATCGGGAAGCCCCAGGAGGATATCTTGGCCACGGCTTCGGCGGCTTCTTTCCCCACTACACCGGCCGGGCTATTGATAGCGAAGAATACGCCGGGTTCAAGCACCGTGGCGGCGATGAGTGCCATGATGGCAACGAAGGATTCCAGTGCCATCGCGCCATAACCTATCATGCGTATGTCCCGCTCATTAGCCAGCAGCTTGGGCGTGGTGCCGGAGGCGATCAGCGCATGGAATCCAGAGATAGCGCCGCAAGCGATGGTGATGAACACAAACGGGAATAATTTCCCCCCGAAAATCGGACCGGTGCCGTCGATGAACTGCGTCAGTGCGGGCATCTTCACCTGTGGTTGCAGGATGACGATGGCAATCGCCAGCAAGATCACCGTGCCCAGTTTCATGAAGGTGGAGAGGTAATCACGTGGCGCCAGCAGTAGCCAAACGGGCAGGATGGCGGCGAGAAAACCATAGGCAATGATGCTGAAAGCCAGCGGCAAACCATCGTGATCGAAGAGGGCGCGCAAGGTCTCGTGATGATCCACCCAGCCGCCGCCGAATACGGCCAGCAGCAACAGGATAACGCCCAGGGCAGAGCCTTCCAGCACCCGTCCGGGGCGGATGTTGCGCATGTAAAACCCAACAACCATAGCAATAGGAATAGTGGCTGCGACGGTGGAGGTCGCCCAGGGGCTATGTTTCATGGCATTGACCACCACCAAGCCCAATACGGCGATCAGGATGATCATGATGGCCAAGGTGCCTATCAACGCCGCTGCGCCGCCGATAGGGCCAAGTTCATCGCGTGCCATCTGGCCTAGACTTCTTCCATCGCGGCGCATGGAGAAGAACAGCGTCACCATATCTTGCACGCAGCCGCCCAGCACCGCGCCAAACAATATCCATAGCGTACCCGGCAGGTAGCCGAACTGTGCCGCCAGGGTCGGGCCGACTAATGGCCCTGGCCCGGCAATCGCGGCGAAATGGTGGCCGAAGACAATCCAGCGGTTGGTGGGCATGAAATCGCGCCCATTGTCGAAGCGTTCCGCCGGTGTCGCCCGTGTCTCATCTACCATCAACACACTGGCTGCAATCCATGCCGCATAGAAACGGTAGCCGATGGCATAGACGCACAGCGCCGCGGCAATGAACCATAGTGCGTTGATTTGTTCACCGCGATTGAGCGCGATACCAGCGATGGCGGCGGCACCTATCCCGGACAGTAGTAGCCAGAAGACATTTTTTGTGATTGATTTCATGGGGTTATGAATTATAGTGGACGCTTAGTTTGTCGATGAATTACAAGTATAATTCAGACGGCATTGCTTATGGGGTGGTAGCTCGGCTAGGAGAGCGTCGCGTTCGCAATGCGAAGGTCGGGAGTTCGATCCTCCTCCACTCCACCATTCTCCGGGATATCTATGCAGACAGAATTCAGTGACTTCTTTGGCTATGCGGCCGCAACCCTGACCACAGTGGCTTTTGTGCCACAGGCTTGGCAATCATGGACGACCCGCGACCTATCGGGCATTTCGTTGCCCATGTATAGCCTATTCACTGCCGGGGTGGCGTTCTGGTTGATATACGGAATCAGCATCAACAGTATGCCGGTGATGCTCGCCAATGGGGTGACGTTGGTATTGGCGGCTACGGTGTTGTGGTTAAAAATTCTGGCAAAGGCTTAAAAGCGTGTTGTGAGATCGACCAGCCATTGCGGTGCTAGTTTCAACACCCAAGTTTCGAACATCTTGTCGGTGCCGGACAGTACGGCAATCCCCAATACCAGCAAAACAATTCCCAGAATTTGTTTACCGCGTTTTCCGGTTTCCATCAGTTTCCCGCGAAAACGCATCATCAAAGGTCGGGAAACCAATCCCAAAACTACTAATGGGATTGCTGCGCCCAAACCAAAAGTAGCCATAACACCAGTCACCTTGAGCAAATTTTCACCTTGGCTTGCCAGTGTAATGGCGGCTCCCAACGTGGGACCAACGCATGGACTCCACACCAAGCCTAATAATAACCCTAATAAAAGTTGACCCCATAAACCATCCAGGGTGATACCTGCCAGTGCGGTTTGGCCTGAGGAAGACAAGCGTGATGTCGCTTGAGAGAATTTCTCTTGCAGTACGGGGAGCAGCAAGATTAAGCCGAACACGATGAGCAGCACAGAGCCTGCCACGCGCAAGGACTCCTGATTCAACCCTATTGCGCTGCCCGCGGCGGCCACCGCTACACCCACCACGGTAAACGACAGCGCCACGCCGCTTGCCAGCGCAATGGCTCCGAATCTATGCGCCATCAGCGCGCTGCCAATGAGGATGGGTATCAAAGGCAGCACACAGGGAGATAGCGTGGATAAAACGCCCGCCACTAAAGCCAAGCCATAAGTGGCGAGATTGAATTCCATGCTAAAGCGCTTTCTTCAACAGTGCATTAATAGTGGTTTCGCGTGTATCACCCAATGAACGCCCCACTTCTTGCGTGCCCTTGAATACAATCAACGTGCTTTGCCGATTGGTGCGAAAGGCCTTGACCACATCTTCCTGATTATCAAAATCTACGCGCAATATCACCAGACTCTTGAACTCTTCATTTTTTGACAGTTTTTCGATAATGGCCGCCTGCGCGCGGCAAGTGGGGCACCAGTCAGCGTGTATCGCAACCAAGATGGATTTGCCGTCTTTTTGTGCCTGATTGAACGTGGCTTGGTCAAACGGTTTCCCGGCGGCCAACAGTTGCGCCGAAAACAGCAGCGCGATAAAAAACAGCAAAAATCGTTTTAACATTGAAGCTCTCCAGAATAAATATGCGGTCATAGCTTAGTCGTGATAACGCGAGTTTCCTTACACCAGTATCAACCCTATGTGGATAGAAGCAAGGGTAATAATAAGAAACAACCCGGGGAAGATTGGACATGGGCTTTCAACAATTGGTTGCAGAGGTACGCGCTTGCACAATTTTCCAGCCACTCCTCACAATGAGGCTGCCGATCCATTTTCAGATACACCCCGACGCCAGAATTCTTGTTGTCGGCCAAACCCCTGGCGACGCACGGCCGCCCTGTTGGTGATTTCATAATTCCTTTTCACATTTCCTAATAATTATTTGCACGTTAAATATTAACGTGATAAATTAATTGCGTCCGTTAAGCATATCTATATGTGAAAACGGGCGCTTATTACTACTAAATAAATTCATCAATTGAGGAGGAATGTCATGCTTAACATCAGTACGTTTGGGTTCAAGTCATTTTGGGTGTCTATGGTGGCGGTTTTAACTTTAATGGTTGCAATGCCGGCAACTGCAGAAGAAGAGTCGTTGTATACGCGTCTAGGTGGTACTTATGCAATCGCTTCTACCGTGGATTATTTGGTGGACATGATTTATATCAACAACGGCTTGAATGCCAATCCGGCACTCAAGGCTGTTCATGACAACAAAGCCAGCAAGGCAGGTTTCAAAGCCATGCTGACCAACTGGGTGGTGCAGGAAACGGGCGGTCCAAAAATTTACCAACCAGACTCTTTTGGTCGTGGAAAAACAATGAAAGAAAGTCATCCGCACCTCAATATCAGCAATCGTGAGTTCGACATCATTAAGACACTTTGCTTGGCGACTTTTTATCAATTCAACGTGGGCAACCATGAAATTGATCAATTGATGGACGACTTGGAAAGCTATCGCAAAGTCATTGTCACGAGAAAGGGTGAAGAGGCGTTCACGTCACGTCTGAAGCGCGACGGTGTGGAATACCGGACAAAATAAATGTGGTGCGATTAAATAAGTTAACAAAATTATATCGGGCAGGATACTCATCCTGCCCTTTTTGCATTATCTTGTCGGTTTGCTAAACTTGGAGCATGTGCTCTTGATAAAGAAACCATGACGAACTACGATAACCTGAAGCTCGATCATCAATTGTGTTTTGCGTTGTATGCAGCCACCAATGCGGTGATGCGAGCCTATCGTGAACCACTAGATCATAACGGGCTGACCTACACCCAATACCTGGTCATGCTGGTGTTGTGGGAAGGAGAAACGCTCAACGTCGGCAAGATCGCCCAGCGGCTGTGCTTGGATTCTGCGACCGTGACCCCGCTATTGAAGCGCTTGGAATCGGCCGGGCTCATCAAGCGTGTGCGGAACAGCACCGATGAGCGCGTGGTGGAAGTCAGCCTGACCGAAACCGGCGAACAACTACAGCACGACATCGCTCGCGTGCAGCAAGGGGTTGAATGCAAGACCGGGCTGGGAGCGGAAGAGTTTGTTCAGCTCCGCAAAATGTTGCACCAACTGGTCGCGAGCATGGCGGAAGACCCCAAGCTCAAGGATGCTGCCTAGCCCCCACTCAGCGCCTGGAGGATAAACAGGGTGCCATCCTCCGGAACGCGATCGGACAGCGTTTTTTTGTC
>JANYIK010000017.1 GCA_025362115.1 Methylophilaceae bacterium | reverse complement strand
TTGCATAAATTAGCCATCTTCTTTGATTTTGAGTTTAGGGGTTTTTATGTTGCGTTATTTTTTCATGTTGGGTGTGATGCTGTTGAGTTTTCCTGCTTTGGCAGAAAACAAAGCCGAGATACTGGAAACCGGTACCGTGGAAGTGGTCGGTACCACGCCTTTGCCTGGGTTGGGCACTGCCATTAACGAGGTGCCGTCTAATGTACAGGCGGTCTCCGGCAAAGCTATCGCTGAGCAACGCAATCTGGATATTTCAGAGTTTATAGATGCTAATCTGGGTTCGGTCAGCATCAGCAATACCGTCGCAAACCCGTATCAGGCTGATGTCTCGTTCCGTGGTTTTACTGCTTCCCCTTTGCTAGGCACACCACAAGGCTTGTCGGTATTCATGGACGGTGTGCGCGTCAACGAACCGTTTGGTGACATCGTGAACTGGGATTTGATTCCTTCCAACGCGATTTCCAGCATCAGCTTGATCCCAGGCTCCAACCCGCTGTTTGGACTGAATACCTTGGGCGGCGCGTTGTCCGTAAACACCAAGAGCGGTGCGGATAATCCGGGGGTTGGGGCGACTTTGTATGGAGGGTCATGGGGACGCAAAGCGTTTGAGTTCGAGGCTGGCGGTGAAATAAAAGACAAAAATATAGACTATTTTGTTGCTGGGAATTTGTTTGAAGAAGACGGTTGGCGCGATCATTCTTCAAGTTTCGTCAATCAGCTTTTCGCTAAGGTAGGCTGGCAAGATGACAATAGCGACCTGGATTTATCTTTGATGTTGGCTAATAGCGATATGGAAGGCACGCAAGCCTTACCGCTTTCTATGATGAATAACCGCAGCCAAGCCTATTCTTGGCCTGATTCCATAGGCAACAATTTAGCCATGATCAATCTCAAAGGGAGTCATTTTTTGAATGATGAGATGTTGATTGCGGCAGACACCTACTATCGCAAAAATAGAATTAGTGGCTTCAATAGCAACTTGGTGGGGGATATTGCAACGCCTATACAAGCGCACAATATTGCCACCGAGACCGATCAGGATGGTTTTGGTGGTGCATTGCAGTTCACCTTGTTGCGTGATGTGATGGGACATAAGAACCAATTCACTGTGGGCGCGAGTGCTGATTTGGGACGTACAGATTTTTCCAGTGATACTTATGATGCCGTGGTGGTGGGCAATCGAACGGTGACGATAAATCCGGTCAATATTCTGGCTTCGGTGCGCTTGAAAGCCGATAACGACTATTACGGTGTTTATGCCACAGACAATTTTTCGATTACAGATAAGTTAAATTTGACGCTGTCAGGTCGCTACAACAAAGCAGAAGTTAAGCTGCAAGACCAAATTGGCGTTGCTCTCAACGGGGATCACAATTTTGAGAGATTCAATCCCGCCATCGGGCTGAATTTCAATCCGACTAAATCGCTTGGTTTATACGGCGCTTATAACGAAGGCATGAGAGCTCCGACACCGGTGGAACTGACTTGTGCCGACCCGGCGGCACCCTGTAGTTTGCCTAATTCCTTCGTGGCTGACCCCGCCTTGAAGATGGTAGTGGCAAGGACATTTGAAGGTGGTGTACGTGGACACCTTTCTAATGATTTGAAGTGGAACGCGGGGCTATATCATACGGAGCTCAGTGACGATATTTTGTTTCAAAGTACTGGAGCCGCTACCGGCTACTTCAGTAATGTTGGCAAGACCCGCCGCCAGGGTTTCGAGATGGGTTTGAATGGCAAGGCGGGCGGGCTTAGCTTTACTGCCAACTACGGTTTTGTGGATGCTACCTTCCAGACTGATTTTGTTGCGTTGAGTGGCGGCAACAGTAGTGCCGGTTTTGACTGTAATGGCAACGTCGCAGTGGATACCATCTGTGTACACAAAGGCAATCGGATTCCAGGCATTCCTCGGCATACCCTCAAGTTGCGTCTGGGTTATGACATCACACCAAGTTGGAGTGTGGGTAGCAACGTTCTGGTTGCGGCGGGGCAATATGCACGGGGAGATGAGAACAATCAGGATGCGAACGGAAAGGTACCCGGCTATGCCGTGATGCATCTGGATACACACTACCGCATCAATGACAACTGGCAATTGTTCGCCAAAGTGAACAACGTGCTCGACAAAGACTACGCGACCTTTGGGGTGCTGGGCGATAACGCCTTCTCAACGGGGGTGTTTGATCCGGACAGCAATAACTGGACTAAGGAGCAATTCCGCTCGCCTGCGGCACCTCGCGCGGCATGGGTAGGGGTCACCTATGAGTTTGGCAAACCCAAAGGTGGTAGCAAGGGTGGCGACAACTAATGGCTGAGAACGTCCTCAATGTGATGCTGCTGGAGGATGAGGAGGTGTTCGCTCGCGCCGTGGCTAAGCGTTTGCAAAAGGCGGGATATGTGTGTCAGATCGCTTCCAGTCTGACTGAAGGTAGGGCGCTGTTTAAGCAGTTTGCGCCGGACTTGGTGTTGCTGGACATGCGCCTGCCGGATGGCAGTGGCATGGATGTGCTGGCAGAGTTTGCCAAGAGCGCTGCGGTGATTGTGATGACCGCTCACGGGGAGTTGAGTGACGCGGTAAGCGCCATGAAACAGGGCGCGATGGATTATCTAAAAAAGCCCATAGACCTAGAAGAGTTACTGCTGATCGTTGAAAAATCGCAACGCCAAGTAGTGTTGCAGACCCAGCTGACTCACGCGCAAGAGCGTGAACAGCGCCCTGATGGCGTGGAACTCATCGGCGAGAGTGCCGTGATGCTGAGTGTGCGTAGGCAGGTTGCACAGATTGCTCGTCTTTCCGCCGTGACTGATGCGCCATTACCCACCGTGCTGATTTCTGGCGAAACGGGTACGGGCAAAGATGTGGTGGCACGATTGCTGCACCAATCCAGCGACCATGCCGACAGACCTTTTGTGCAAGTAGATTGCGCTTCGCTCCCTGCCGAGTTGATAGAGAGTGAGTTGTTCGGTCATGAAAAGGGAGCCTTCACCAACGCCCAAACCGCGCATTGCGGGCTAATTGAGGCTGCAGAAGACGGTACTTTGTTCTTGGACGAGGTCGGCGAGTTGCCGCTTAATCTGCAAGCCAAGTTGCTCAATGTGCTAGAGCGGCGCATGGTGCGCCGTTTGGGGGCGACTAAAGAACGTCCAGTGGCCGCGCGTTTTGTCGCCGCTACCAACCGCGATTTACAGCAAATGGTGCTGGAAGGACATTTTCGCGCCGACTTGTTTTACCGCTTGCACGTGCTGACACTCACCATGCCACGCCTGAATGAGCGTGGGCAAGACGTGGCGTTGCTGGCAAAACATTTTCTTTCGCAAACCGAACGGCGCTATGGGTTGAAACCCCTGCGCCTCGATGAATCGGCCTTAAAGGCTTTGATTTCTTATCCGTGGCCAGGCAACGTGCGCGAATTGAAGCATGTCATCAACCGCGCTGCATTGCTGTGCCAAACCGGCATCATCAGCGCTGCTGATTTGGCGTTATCCAGCAAATTGGCGGCAGAAATTACGCCCATACATGGCCTGACCATTCCCGACGCTGAGCGTTTGATGATAGAAAATACCTTGAGCGCAGTGGATGGCAACGTCTCCAAAGCCGCACGCAAGCTAGGATTAACGCGCATGGCGATGCGTTACCGTATGGAAAAACACAACATCGCGCTTTCGTAAAAAGCGCTAGTCGCGGTACACTCGTGCCCATGAACATTGGAACTCCCCTCAGCCCCTCGGCTACCCGCATCATGCTCTTGGGCAGCGGCGAATTGGGTAAAGAAGTCATTATTGCGTTGCAGCGCCTAGGCGTCGAAGTCATCGCTGTAGATCGCTACGCCAATGCCCCCGGCCACCAAGTTGCCCATCGCGCTCACGTCATTGACATGACGGATAGTGCGGCGCTCAAAGCCTTAATCGAGCAAGAGCGTCCGCATTTGATTGTGCCGGAAATTGAGGCTATTTCTACCGAAGCCTTGGCTGAGATTGAAGCGGCAGGCATTGCCAAAGTTATCCCTACAGTACGCGCAGTGCAACTCACCATGAACCGTGAAGGTATACGCAAGCTGGCTGCAGAAGAATTGGGCTTGCCTACGTCGGCGTATGCTTTCGCCGAAAGTGTGCAGCAGTTGCAAACCGCGATTGAAAACGGTATCGGTTACCCATGTTTTGTGAAGCCTGTGATGTCCTCTTCCGGCAAGGGACAATCACGCATCACGCAGGCTTCGGAAGTGCAAACAGCTTGGGACTACGCTGCTTCTGGTGGGCGCGTGGACAAAGGCTTGGTGATAGTGGAAGGGCAAATTGCATTTGATTTTGAGATTACTTTGCTGACTGTTCGTGCCATCGAAAATGGCAAGGTTAAAACCTATTTCTGCGAGCCTATTGGCCATGTGCAGGTCAAAGGAGATTACGTGGAAAGCTGGCAGCCGCAAGTGATGTCTGCTCCAGCCTTAGAACGTAGCCAAGAAATCGCCAAAAAAGTGACAGATAGCTTAGGCGGTTTAGGGTTGTTTGGGGTAGAGCTATTCGTACGTGGCGATGAAGTGTGGTTTTCTGAAGTCAGCCCGCGCCCGCATGACACAGGCATGGTGACGATGGCGACGCAGCGCTTGAACGAATTTGAACTTCACGCCAGAGCGATTTTGGGTTTGCCGGTGGACGTGAGTCTGTTGCAACACGGGGCTAGTGCGGTGATCTACGGTGGCGTGGATGCAACAGGCATTAGCTATACAGGCGTGGAAGAGGCCTTGGCTGTGCCAGAGACGGATGTACGTTTGTTTGGCAAGCCAGAATCGTTCACGCGCCGCCGTATGGGCGTGGCATTGGCGACCGGCAAGGATACTGACGAAGCACGCCAGCGGGCGAAACTGGCCGCGGCTAAGGTGCGACCTGTTGCTTAAAATCCCCACCGAACCCGGCACCACCACATTCTACGAGTTGCTGGGCAGTAAACCGGAAATTATTCGTGAGTTGATAGAGAAGTTCTACGACATCATGGACAGTGACGCAAAAGCCGCCGGAATTCGCGCCATGCATCCCGCAGACTTGACGGCGTCTCGTGAAAAGCTATTCATGTTTTTGACTGGCTGGACGGGTGGGCCGCAGCTCTACATCGAGCGCTATGGCCACCCCATGCTACGCAGGCGGCATCTGCCGTTTGTCATTGGTGAATCAGAGCGCGACCAGTGGATGTATTGCATGGTGCGCGCTATGCACGAGATTGGGCTTGCCGAGCCTGTCATCGTCAAGCTCGCCACGGCACTGCGGGATGTGGCCGATTTCATGCGTAATCAGCCTTCGTGCTAGAATGCCGCTTTTTCGGATTTTGATTTAAGGATAGAAGATGCAAGCAACAGTTGAAACCATTAGCAGCCTGGAGCGCCGTCTCACGGTGGCCATGCCGCTCAAGCCGATTGAAGAAGAAATAGGCAAACGCCTGAATGCGCTTTCCCGTACCGCAAAGCTGCCCGGTTTCCGTCCTGGTAAAGTACCTTACAAAATGGTGATGCAGCAATATGGCGCGGGGGTGCGCCAGGAAGTCATCTCCAGTAATGTAGAGAAGACCTTTGATGAAGCCGTAACCCAGCACAAATTGCGTGTGGCCGGCTATCCCAGTATCGCGCCTAAACCTTTGACAGAAGGCGCTGATAGTTACGAATACATTGCTACCTTTGAAATTTTCCCAGAAGTGGTGATAGGTGATTTGTCCAAGCTCAAAATCGAGAAACCCACGGTCACGCTGACAGATGCCGACGTGAACAAGACTTTGGATGTGATGCGTAAGCAGCGCGCGGTGTTTGAGCCAGTCAAGCGCGCCGCCAAGCTGCAAGACCGTGTCAGTATTGCGTTCACCTCGACCATAGATGGTAAGCAAGTAGAGGACACTCAAGGGCAAGCGATTGAGCTAACCTTGGGCGAAGATGGCCGTCTGGCCGATTTTGATAATAATCTGGTGGGTTTGAAAGCTGGTCAAAGCAAGCAGTTTGATTTGACATTTCCCGCTGACTATCAGAGTTCCGACCTCGCAGGCAAGACAGCCACTTATGACATCAAGCTGGTTACGGTCAGCGCCGCCAAGTTGCCAGAGATAGACGCTGATTTTGCTCGTGAGCTGGGTGTGAAAGACGGCGATATTGAGAAGATGCGTGCCGAGATCAAGTTGAGTTTGGAGCAAGAAGTTGAAAATCGCGTCAAAGCAATGATTAAGCAGCAAGTGATGGAAGGCTTATCCGATGCTGTTACGCTGGAATTGCCACGCGCTTTGGTGGCGGTTGAGAGTAACAATCAGATGCAAATGACCATACAGAACCTCAAGCAGCGCGGGTTGGATGAGTCGCAGATCAACGTCAATCCGGCCATGTTTGAAGAGCAGGCAAACAAGAGTGTGAAGCTACGCATGATTCTAGTGGAAATCATCCGCACCAACAGTTTGCAAGCTACGCCTGAGCAAATTCGCGCGCAGATAGATATCTTCGCACAAAGCTTTGAAGATGCGAGCGAGGTGGTGGCATGGTATTACGCCGATCCGCAACGCTTGGATGAGCCGGCCGCAGTGGCGACAGAAACCAACGCGGTGAACTGGGTGGTGGAGCGTGCCAAAGTCAGCAACAAAAAGACCAGTTTTGACGATTTGATGGGCAACAAAGGGAAAGTATGATGACGCACGGCGATTTCGAACCGATGTTTGAACCGCAAGGCTTGGGCTACATCCCCATGGTGATAGAGCAGAGCGGGCGCGGCGAGCGTTCGTATGATATCTACTCGCGCCTGCTCAAAGAGCGGGTGATTTTCTTGGTGGGGCAAGTCAACGACATGAGCGCTAATTTGGTGGTGGCGCAGTTATTATTTCTGGAAGCAGAAAATCCTGACAAGGATATTTTCTTCTATATCAATTCCCCCGGCGGTTCGGTGACTGCGGGCATGGCGATCTATGACACCATACAGTTCATCAAGCCCGACGTGGCGACATTGTGTATAGGTCAGGCGGCCAGTATGGGCTCTTTACTGCTAGCAGCAGGCGCTAAGGGCAAGCGTAGCTGCTTACCCAATTCACGGGTGATGATACACCAGCCTATGGGCGGATTTCAGGGGCAGGCTTCGGACATCGAAATTCACGCCAAGGAAATACTCTACTTGCGTAGTCGCCTGAATGACATCCTGGCCAAGCACACCGGGCAACCGGTGGAAACCATCGCCAATGACACCGATAGAGATAATTTCATGAGTGCAGAGCAAGCATTGAGTTACGGCTTGGTGGATAAAGTCATTTCCACGCGTGCCGATGTTTGATATTGTGGTCACCTATCCAATAGGAAACAGCAATGGCTGAAAAAACCGAAGGCGAGAAACTACTGTATTGCTCCTTCTGCGGCAAAAGCCAACATGAAGTACGTAAACTTATCGCTGGCCCTTCCGTATTTATCTGCGATGAATGCGTGGATTTGTGCAACGACATCATCCGCGAAGAAGTGCAGAGTGACAGCCTGCGCCACGGCGAAAGCAGTCTGCCCACGCCCAAAGAAATCTGCGATTTGCTCGATCAGTACGTCATCGGTCAAACTCAAGCCAAGAAAGTGTTGTCGGTGGCAGTGTATAACCACTACAAACGCTTGGATCACGACACCAAAGACGATGTTGAGATTTCCAAAAGCAATATTCTGCTCATAGGACCTACCGGTTCAGGCAAGACACTGCTGGCGCAAACCTTGGCGCGTATGCTCAATGTGCCTTTCGTGATGGCCGATGCTACCACGCTGACTGAAGCTGGTTATGTGGGCGAAGACGTGGAAAACATCATGCAGAAGCTGTTGCAGAAATGTGATTACGACTTGGATAAAGCGCGACGCGGTATCGTCTACATAGACGAAATTGACAAAATTTCGCGCAAATCAGACAACCCTTCCATCACCCGTGATGTATCCGGTGAGGGCGTACAACAAGCGTTGCTCAAGCTGATTGAAGGTACGATGGCTTCGGTTCCTCCTCAAGGTGGGCGTAAGCATCCTAATCAGGAATTTGTGCAGTTGGATACCACTAACATCTTGTTCATCTGCGGCGGCGCGTTTGACGGATTGGAAAAAGTCATACGTCAGCGCTCAGAAAAAGGCGGCATGGGCTTTGGTGCAGAAGTCAAGAGTAAGGAAGACCAAAAAGCCGTGGGCGAGGTATTGCGCGGCGTTGAGCCAGCAGACCTGATCAAGTTTGGCCTGATACCGGAATTTGTCGGGCGTTTGCCTGCCATCGCTACGTTGGAATCTTTAGACGAAGCCGCGCTGATGAAGATTATGGTAGAGCCGAAAAACGCACTGACGCGCCAGTTTCAAAAGCTGTTTGCGATGGAAGGCGTGGAGCTGGAATTCCGCGAATCTGCGTTGTTGCTCATTTCCAAAAAAGCGCTGGAACGCAAGACTGGGGCGCGTGGCTTGCGATCCATTATGGAATCCGCCTTGCTGGATGTGATGTTTGACTTACCGAATTTGAGCAATGTGAGCAAAGTGGTGGTGGATGAAAATGTCATCAAGGGCGAGACCCCGCCCATGATGATTTATTCTGACTCGCCCAAACGCGTTGGTTCCAGTAAATAGTTTTGGCGATAGGTCTCTTGATATTGGCCGACATCGCCCACACATGAGTACCAATCACCACTTTTTGAATTAAGGTATCACTCATGACCACAGAAGAAACCACCAACGACATTCTGCCTTTGTTGCCACTGCGCGACGTGGTGGTCTATCCACATCTTGTTATCCCCTTGTTTGTCGGTCGTGCCAAGTCGGTACGCGCGCTAGAGCTGGCGGTCGAGGGCAATAAACAAATCATGCTAGTGGCGCAGAAATCCGCCAATCAGGATGATCCCAGCCCGGAAGAGCTGCACGAAATTGGCACGGTTGCCACCATACTGCAAATGCTCAAACTACCCGACGGCACGGTAAAGGTGTTGGTAGAAGGCTTGCGCCGTGCTCGTGCAGTAGAATTTATTACGCTGGAACAGAGCTACGCTGCACGCGTGGTGGAAGTGCAAGAGGGCGCTGTGGCTAGCAGTGAGGTGCAAGCCTTGATGCGTAGCGTGCTGGCGCAATTCGACCAATACGTCAAACTTAATAAGAAAATCCCGCCCGAAATTTTGACCTCGCTCGCCGGTATAGACGATGCAGGACGCTTGGCCGATACCATCACCGCGCACTTGTCGCTAAAGCTGGAAGAAAAGCAAAAAATCCTAGAAATGTTCGATGTTATCAAGCGGCTGGAGCATCTGTTAGGCTTGCTGGAGGCCGAGTTAGACATTTTGCAAGTAGAAAAGCGCATTCGTGGTCGCGTCAAGCGTCAGATGGAGAAGAGTCAGCGCGAGTATTACTTGAACGAGCAAGTCAAAGCTATCCAGAAAGAGCTGGGTGAGCAAGATGAGGCGGGCGAGACTGATGATCTTGAAACCCAGATTAAAACCTGTGGTATGAGCAAGGAAGCGCGTACCAAGGCCGAGAGCGAACTGAAAAAGCTGCGCATGATGTCGCCTATGTCGGCTGAAGCCGCGGTAGTGCGTAACTATATTGAAACTTTAATTGCGCTGCCTTGGAAGAAAAAAACCAAGATAGGCAAAGATTTACTCGCTGCTGAAAAGATTTTGGATGCTGACCATTTTGGCTTGGAAAAAGTCAAAGAGCGCATCATCGAATATTTAGCCGTACAACAGCGTGTGGGCAAAATGAAGGCGCCTATTCTGTGCTTGGTGGGACCTCCTGGTGTTGGTAAAACCTCGCTGGGACAAAGCATTGCCCGCGCGGTGAACCGCAAATTCGTGCGCATGGCCTTGGGTGGCGTACGCGATGAGTCCGAGATACGCGGACATAGACGTACTTATATTGGCTCCATGCCGGGTAAGGTGTTGCAGAGCATGAGTAAGATAGGTGTGCGTAACCCATTGTTCTTATTGGATGAAGTGGACAAAATGGGGCAGGACTTCCGTGGTGACCCTTCATCAGCATTGCTGGAAGTGTTAGATCCGGAGCAAAACCACACCTTTGCCGATCACTACATCGAGGTTGAGTATGACTTGTCGGATGTGATGTTCGTGGCTACGGCCAATACGCTAAACATCCCGTTGCCATTGCTGGATCGTATGGAAATCATACGCTTGGCGGGCTATACCGAGGACGAAAAGGTCAATATCGCTATGAATTATTTGCTTCCTAAGCAAATCAAGACGCATGGCCTTAAAGCCGCTGAAATCGCAGTATCTGACTCGGTGATTCGCGACATCGTACGTTATTACACGCGTGAGGCCGGAGTGCGCGCGCTAGAACGCGAGGTGTCCAAAATCTGCCGCAAAGTGGTGAAGGAAATTATTACTAGCAAGAACAAAAAAACACCGAAGTTGAAAGTGATGGTTACCCCACGCAATTTGGATAAGTATCTAGGCGTACGTCGCCATGACTTTGGCTTGGCCAGCAAAGATAACCAAGTGGGACAAGTGACGGGCTTGGCATGGACGGAGGTGGGCGGTGAGTTACTGACCATAGAAACCGTCAGCATGCCGGGTAAGGGCAAGACTATTACTACCGGTAAACTGGGCGAAGTGATGCAAGAGTCTACGCAAGCCGCGATGTCGGTGGTGCGTAGCCGCTCCAAGCGTTTGGGTATCAAATCCGATTTTTACGAAAAACACGATGTCCATATCCACTTTCCAGAAGGTGCTACGCCCAAGGATGGCCCAAGTGCCGGTATAGCTATCTGTACCGCGTTAGTGTCTATGTTAAGCGGCATTCCGGTACGCGCGGACGTGGCCATGACTGGAGAAATTACCTTGCGTGGCGAGGTGTTGCCGATAGGTGGCTTGAAAGAAAAACTGCTGGCGGCTCATAGGGGAGGCATCAAGACGGTGTTGATTCCGCAGCAGAACATCAAGGATCTGGTGGAAATTCCAGATAACATCAAAAATCGTCTTGAAATCCATCCAGTGAAATGGATAGAGCAAGTGCTGGAATTGGCTTTGGAGCGTATGCCGGAAACTTTGATAGAGGATGAGGCATCAATATCTGCGATACCTACGGCGGCGATTGAGGAAAGTGCGGCCGTAGCCACCAAGCACTAGGCGTATGATTTTTTGTATGAATTACGTGCTGCCAGAAAGCACTGCCAATTAACTTGTAAATAAACGGTGGAAAACCCTTGACACGGGCTTTCCCCGCTTGATATAAAGACGCTTGTAGGGGTTGTCATTCTTCGTTAAACAAAGTGAAAAGGGGATTGCACGTGAATAAGTCTGAATTGATTGATCAAATTGCAAAAGGTGCTGGAGTTTCTAAGGCTGCCGCTGGCCGTACACTCGATGCTGCTACTAGCGCTATCGCGAAAGCATTGAAGAAGGGTGATTTGGTTACCCTGATTGGTTTTGGTACTTTCTATGTAGGCAAGCGTGCTGCACGCAATGGTCGTAACCCACGTACCGGCGCTACCATCAAGATTAAAGCTGCGAATTCTCCAAAATTCCGCGCTGGCAAAGCACTGAAGGATGCAGTAAACTAAAAAGCTGTGTTGGTTTGAAGTGTTTGTTCCATCAAGGGTGCTTAGCTCAGCTGGTAGAGCGTCGCCCTTACAAGGCGAATGTCGGCGGTTCGAACCCGTCAGCACCCACCAACGAATACTCGCACAACAGGTTCTAGCAGTGGTTGGAGTGGTAGTTCAGTTGGTTAGAATACCGGCCTGTCACGCCGGGGGTCGCGGGTTCGAGTCCCGTCCACTCCGCCAAACATCTCTTAAAACAAGGGTGGGCTAGATGCCCGCCTTTTGTTTTTTTAAGTTACCCTCATTAAGGTTGATTCATCATGCTGGAATCCATACGCAAACATTCACAATCGTGGATTGCAAAAGTCATTTTGGTGCTTATTACGGTGCCGTTCGCGCTTTTTGGCGTTGATTCTTATCTGAAAAATGCCGGTAGCGGAGCTGAAGTTGCCAAAATCAATGGCGAACCCATTACCGTGCAAGAGTTTGGTAAAGCCTTGCAGGATGCACGCAGCAACCTGAAAGACAAAACAGATCCCGCGATGTTAGATCAGCCAGAGTTTCGCTCAGCCTTGCTGGATAAGTTGATCAACCAACATCTTTTACGCGCAGAAATTAAGCGTGGCGGGTACATCGTGAGCGATGAGCAGCTTTCTAAGCTGGTAGTCAGCCTGCCGGAATTCCAGAAAAATGGTCAGTTCTCACAAGAGGTCTACGACCAAGCCTTAGCTGCCAATAAATTTACTCCGAACAGGTTTGAAGAGATGATGCGCCACGACTTGCTATTGCAGCAAGTGCGTGACGGTATTACTAGTACCGCGTTTACTTCCAAGGTGGCGCAAGATACCGCATTGCAAGCGCGCAGCCAGTTGCGCGAGGTAAGTGTGGCGACCTTACATTCGGCAGACTTTTTAACGCAAGCCAAGATCACTGCCGAAGAAATCAAAACCTATTACGATAAGCATCAGGATGAGTTTCGTGTGCCTGAGCAAGTCCGAATTGAGTACGTGGCATTTTCCAATAACAACCTGATCGCGACGATGACGGTGTCGGATGAGGAGGCTAAAGACTACTATCAGCAAAACGCTGCTAAATTTCAGGGCGATGAAGAGCGTCACGCCAGTCATATCCTGATTACTTTTGGAGGAAAAACGGATGCTGCAGCCAAGGCTGCGGCAAAAGAAAAAGCATTGAAGGTGTTGGCTGAAGTAAAGAAGTCACCCAAACAGTTTGAAGCGCTAGCCAAGAAGTATTCGCAAGATCCAGGTTCTGCCGAGAAAGGCGGGGATTTGGGCGCGGTAAAACGTGGCCTGATGGTCAAGCCGTTTGAGGAGGCGGTGTTCAGCATGGCACCGGGCAGCATTAGCGACCTAGTGGAAACCGAGTTTGGTTACCACATCATCAAGTTGACTGAAGTTAAAGGCGGCACACCTGCGTTTGAAGATGCGCGTAGCCAGATTCGCGCTGAGCTTATGTTCCAAAAATCGCAATTGAAATTTGCAGAAGAAGCAGAAAAATTCAGTAACACGGTGTATGAGCAGTCTTCCAGTCTGAAACCGGCAGCAGACGCACATCAATTGCAAGTGCAACAAAGTGGCTGGATGTCACGTCAGGATGTTGCTAAGTTTTTCAAAGACAATGAAAAAATTGCCAGCGCGGTGTTTTCTGATGAGGTTAAAAAGGATAAACGTAATACCGAGGCAGTTGAAATTGCTCCCAATACCTTGGTGGCGGCACGGGTGACTGAATCTCGCCCTTCCAGCAAGAAGCCATTTGACGAAGTTAAATCGGGCATAGAAAGCAATCTGCAATTGTTACAAGCGAGCAAGTTGACGCATGAACAAGGCGCAGAATCGGTCGCCAGTTTGAATCAAGGTCACGAGGATGCCAAGTTGGAGTGGACGAGTCCGGTAAAGATAGACCGTAACAATCTGCAAGGGTTGTCTGAAGGTGTCATGATGAAAGCTTTCCAAGCTGATGCTAACAAGCTTCCCGCCTATGTGGGTGCCGCTGCTAAGGATGGGGGCTATGTGCTGATTCGGGTGACTAAGCTGGAAGATGGCTTCCAGCAACTGGATGCCGCCGCCAAAGAAGCTCAAGCAACGGAATATCAAGCAGCGCTGCGTGAAGAATATCTGCAGGCTTATATGAAAACGCTACGCGCGAGTGCCAAGATACACATCAACCAAGAGCTGCTCAAGCGCAAAGACAACGCCAACTAAGGCTGGCTTTTTACGCGCATTAAACGCGGAACGATTTAGCGCCCATCGAATGCAGGTAGTCTAAAATGCGCTTGGCGATGTCTTTGAGCGGTACTATTTCATCTACGCCGCCTTGCGCGATGGCTTCTTTTGGCATCCCAAACACCACGCAACTCGCTTCGTTCTGTGCATAAGTGCGTGCGCCAGCCGCTTGCATTTCTTTCATCCCTGCCGCACCGTCTTTCCCCATACCAGTCAGAATAACACCGATGGCATTTTTGCCGACGTTGTTGGCGGCGGAGCGATAAAGCACGTCTACCGAAGGGCGGTGACGATTCACAGGTTCGGCTTTTGATAGCTCGCACACATAATTTGCACCGCTACGGCCTATCAGCAAGTGGGAGTGCCCAGGCGCTAAATAGGCGTGTCCTGGCAGTATGCGGTCGCCGTGTTCAGCCTCTTTGACGCTGATCTGACACAGACTGTTTAAGCGCTCAGCGTAGGATTTGGTAAAGCCCTCAGGCATGTGTTGCGTCATGACGATGCCAGGACAATCTGGCGGCATGTGAATCAAAACTTCTTTCAAAGCTTCAGTGCCGCCGGTAGATGAGCCAAATACCAATATTTTCTCGGTAGAAGTGATTTTGTTGCGTATTGAGGGCAGTACCGCATCGGCGCTTTTAGAAGCTACCACGTGTGGGAGGATACGATTGGTGACCTTAGCTTGTGCCGCCATACGCAGCTTGGTAATGATTTCTTCTGAGTACTCTTGCAGGCCGCTTTGCACGTCCATCTTAGGTTTAGAGATAAAGTCTACAGCGCCTAATTCTAGTGCGCGCAGTGTGACTTCTGAACCTTTTGCGGTGAGTGTGGAGATCATCAGTACCGGCATAGGGCGCAAGCGCATCAGCCGTTCTAAGAATTCCAGCCCATCCATCTTGGGCATTTCCACGTCCAAGGTAATCACGTCTGGGTTAAGTGTGCGTATCATCTCGCGCGCCACCAATGGGTCAGGGGCTGCGCCTACCACCTCCATATCCGGTGCCTGGCTGATGATTTCTTTGAGCAAGCTACGAATCAGCGCAGAATCGTCAACGATCAATACTTTAATTTTATTCATAGTGGCTTAGCTTTCTATGTAAACAGCTCCACGTCGCCTTCCACCGTAGATTTCACTAGGCGCGACCTGTACTCGACCTCGCGTGTAGCAATGGTGTTGTTGGTCACGCTACGCAACTTTTTGACTAACACTTTTCCGCTTTTGGGAAAGTAGTACACTTTGCGTGGAAAAATATCGAGTAAATCTTTGCTCACGACTACAATGCCCTCGGTCTTAAGATAGTCAATAGCAAACTGGGCATTGCGCTCGCCCACATTGGTAGTCGTCATATTCTCAATAACAGCACCGCCACCGAACAGTTTGGCCTCCAGATGTTCTCTTTGAGCGCCTAGCTTGAGTACCTGATTGATGAGCATTTCCATGGCATAAGTGCCGTAACGCGTAGAGGTGGAACCCCATCCTCCTTGCTCGCTGACGTTATCTGGCAGCATAAAATGGTTCATGCCGCCTATGCCGTTACTTCTGTCGCGGATACAAGCGGCGACACAAGAACCCAATACCGTTACCAGCACCATGTCGCGACGGGTGATGAAATACTCGCCGGGGAGTATCTTGGCGGCCTCGCTGCTAAAAGTCCGGTCGAAATAGACGTTGGGAGCAAGATTGCCTTCGTAGCCTGCTTTAGGATCGGCGCGGCTCATGGTGGATTCACCGCCAAATGACGTGACTTTTCGGCGACGTGATACACCGTTTTGTTGCGTATGGTGAATAAGTCGGCCGCATTCTGGAAGCTTTCCGAGTGACCGGCAAAAAGCAGGGCATCACTACGCATGGTAGGAAGAAATTTTTTCAGTATTTTGTACTGCGTCGGTTTATCGAAATAAATCATCACATTGCGACAAAAAACTGCGTCAAATGGCCCCCTCGCAGGCCATTTTTCGTCCAATAGATTCAACTGGCGGAACGTAATCATGTCGCGCAACTCTTTGCGAACCAGTACATGGCCCTCATTGTGGCCTGTGCCTTTGAGGAAAAAACGCTTCAACAGTTCGGGGGCGAGCTTTGCAACACGTTCCAGTGGATAAACCCCAGCCTCGGCTTTTTTGAGGACGTTGGTATCCAAGTCAGTTGCCAAAATGTGTACCGGTGGCGTGAGGCTGCCGAACAAATCCATCATGGTCATCGCCATCGTGTAAGGTTCTTCACCGGTAGAGGCGGCGCTGCACCAAAGTTTGATAGCGCCGCGATGTTTTATTTTTCTAATGTGCTCAGCAAGTATTGGGAAGTGGTGTGCTTCGCGGAAGAACGAAGTAAGATTGGTGGTGAGTGAGTTGACGAAGGCCTCCCATTCGACTTCGTCATTCGCTTCTAAAATCTTCAAATACTCGGCAAAAGTTTTTAGGTTATGCGTGCGTAAACGCCGCCCTAAGCGGCTATAGACCATGTCTTTTTTTGCATCAGACAAATTAATGCCGGCATGTTCGTATATCAAACTACGAATTCTATGGAATTCTTTTTCTGTGAACAGGAACTCTCGTCCTGTAGCCTCAAGAGCCATAACGGGGTTATTCCGATTATTAATTAAATGTCAATTACATAAAGCGGTGTAGTTAATAGGTTGTCCGCACTAGAGCTTTTCCCGTATGAAATTACAGTTCGAACTCTAGGCGCACTCCCATTATCCAAGCATTTTTTAGGGTGGTATCCATGCTGGGATTAATGATATATTGAAGTGACGGTTGCAATGCAAGCCAAGGTTTGATTGCAGCTCGATAGGTTATTTCTATGTCTGTCTCGTGACTTTCAGAGGTATTCAGTGCTTGATATTTACTGCTGGCATGATTCACTGTGATGGCTGCACCAGCAATATCGTCGTCTCGCCCCTCAAATAGACCGTGGTAGCGTATGCCAAAGCTGCTGGTCCAATCGACTTGGTTGATGTCTTCTGAGGCGAAACCCGCGCGAAGAAATCCTGACAATCCTTGCGAAGGATGCCCGGGTTCGGCATAAAGACTGTGTTCTGTTAAAAAGTATGCTCCCTGATCACGACGGCGTAGCGGGTTACCACTGCCATCAACATCGCTTAAGTCATCTTTCCTTGCACTATAGCGCCAAAATCCAATTGCGGTTTTGTGAAACACCTCAGCCTCTTCAGGCTCTTCTTTTGCTTCTCCCTTGATTTCTTCCTTACTAGCTTCTGGCTTACTCGCTTCGGGTTCATCAGCTTGCGGTGTCCAGCCGAATTCAACGATTTTCAGGCTGCCATCCAGTTTTATTTGAGTGCCATCGTGGCTAGTGAGGTTGCCTGGCATACCATTGGTGACCGCACCCATCACATAGAAATTTTTATCTGGGGTAGTTAGTTTAACACGCACGGCTGGCGTACCTAAAGGGAATATGGGTGGGCCATTTTTGCCGGTTTGTGCAAGTTCGTTGGACATACCATAAGGCGGTTCGAGAAAAAGAGATGTAGTGTTCGTGACGTAAAATTCAGTGTCAATCCCGTAGAGCCCCGCGAGGACGGAAACGCTGTCTTTGAAAAAGTTTTTTTGTATCCAAGCATCGGCAAATTGCGCGGTATTCTTGTTAACTTCGATATTGTTGACACCGACAAAACCACCCACATAATCACGATTGAACTTGGCGCCTAGGTTGCTGTGATAATGGAAATAAATTCTGGTGGCATCTAGCCCAATTATTTTTTCCAAGTCTAAGGTCAGGCGAGCTTCCGTGTGCCCAATCCACTCTGTGCCGCGTTTCTTACCGCCTGATAAGTCCGCCATAACATCACTTTTATGGGTAAAACCGATATCTATACCTTTCTTGTAAAGTTCAGCGCGAGTGCCGCCCCAGTCACCGGTCAGGGTGTCTTCTTTCCAATTAGGCATTTTTTCTTCTTCAGCCAAGGCGTTGCTAGATATAAGACCTAATGAAAGAGAAGATATAAAAATAAAGTGTTTAAGCATCAATTTATTTCTAATTTATATGAAAACTTAGAATTCTTCCCACTCTTCTGATGCCTCTGCCTTCATCTTTGGAAGTTTTGGTTTTGAATCATGTTGAACTGCTATAGCTGGCGCGGTATCGGCTTTTGAACTGGAATTTGAAGTCCTGGCTGATGGTCTGCGAGCGCCAGATGTCTTTACAACCCCGTTATCCAGCTTGAATACGCTGACAGATTCGGTCAGCTCCTGCGCTTGCTCTTCCAATGATTCTGCGGCAGCAGCGGCTTGCTCTACCAGTGCCGCATTTTGTTGGGTGACTTCATCCATTTGAGTCACGGCATTGTTGATCTGGTCTATGCCGGAGCTTTGTTCTGCCGATGCGGCAGCAATCTCACCCATGATGTCGGTCACACGTTTGACTGAGTTGACGATTTCTTCCATGGTCTC
>JANYIK010000015.1 GCA_025362115.1 Methylophilaceae bacterium | reverse complement strand
GATAGGCTTTACCAGAGCAGTAGAGACTGCCTATAGACAGATGTGGCATCGTTATCTGACACAATCCGACAAACTATGAACACTCCTAATCTAAACACCGAATCTCAGCTTACCCAACAAGTCATTACTTTGTTTAATCAGAGGGACTATGTGGCGGCGGGGCAAACTGCAAAATTATTGACTGCTCGTTATCCAAGAAGTTTGGTAGGTTGGAAAGTGCTAGCAGGCTCTTTAGAGCAGCAGGGAAAGCATTTGGAGATGATAGACCCATTGAAAAAAGCAATCTCACTTTCACCAACTGAGGCGGTTTTGCATTACAACTTAGGGAATGTCTACCGTGCCTTAGATAAGGGAGAGGATGCGGTTATGAGTTATCGTACAGCTATACAAAATGCACCAGAGTTTGCTGAGGCCTACTGTAATTTGGCTATAGCGATAGAAGATCATGAGCAAGAAGCTGCAATTGGTTACTACCAAAAGGCGGCACAAATAAAGCCAGACTATTTTGAGGCGCATAGTAACTTGGCGATGGCGCTACGAAGGTTTGGTAGAGTGACAGAAAGTATTGATGTATTCAAAAAAGTCATTTTACTTAGGCCGCAGGAAGCGGAGTTGTATGTTGAATTGGGCTTGGTCTATAGAGACTTGGGGCAGCACACTTTGGCAATTGCAACCCTCTCGCAGGCGCTTCAGTTAAAGCCAAACTACGCATTGGCACACAACGCTTTGGGAACAACATTTATTGCCATAGATCAGTTTGATTTAGCAAGAATCAATTTTCAACGCGCGGTCGAAATTGAGCCAGAGTATGCAGCAGCGCATCATAACCTCGCCAACGTGCTTAGGGATTACTCTCAGTTTGACGAAGCCATTGCATGCTGTCAACGTGCGATGGAAATCGTGCCTGAACATTTTGGTGCCTACGGAAATTTACTGTTTAACGTGAACTACCATCCGGATCTTACCAGTGACCAGCTTTATGAGTACTACCGTGAGGTGGAAATAAAATTTGGGCAGGCACTTCAGTCCACATGGAAGCCTCATCAAAATGATCCTAGTCCTGACAGAAAATTGAGGGTGGGCTATGTGTCACCATCACTCCATTTTCACTCTTGCCGTTACTTCGTAGAGCCTTTACTTGCACACCACGACAAAACTAAGGTGGAGGTATATGCCTACGCCCAACATCAGACTATGCCAGATCAATATACCGAGCGCTATAAAAGTTATGTAGACCATTGGGTTCCTACAAAAGGTATGACACACGACGCTCTAACAGAACGCATTCGCGCTGATCAAATTGATATTTTGGTGGATTTGGCTGGCCACACGGGCTATAACCGCCTAGAGGTATTTGCACGCAAGCCTGCTCCGGTCTCTGTACACTGGCTGGATTTTGGCTACACCACAGGACTAAAAGCCATAGATTACTACCTTACGGATGTTCCTACTATTCCAGTTGGAGATGAACGGTTTTTTTCCGAAGAGCCATGGCGACTTCCTACTCCGGCCTACGCCTACCGACCTCCAGACGGAATAGGGGAGGTCAATGAATTGCCAGCACTGGAGCGAGGCTATATCACCTTCGGCACGTTAACCCGTGCGGTCAGGCTTAATCATAGAGTGCTTAAGACTTGGAGCGCCATACTTAGAGCAATTCCTGATGCTCGCCTTGTGATCAACAGTGGAAATTTTAGAGATACTGGGATGTGTGAAAAAACCGCAGCACGCTTTATGGAACATGGTATAGAGAGAGAACGACTGATTATTGGATGTGATACTCCGCCTTGGGATGTGCTTCGTGGTATAGACATCGGCCTAGATTGCTTTCCACACAATTCAGGCACCACACTATTTGAGACCCTGTACATGGGAATACCCTATGTCACTCTAGCCAATCGTCCCTCAGTAGGGCGCTTAGGCACCAGCATACTGCATGGCTTAGGGCATCCTGAATGGGTAGCTGACACAGAACAAGACTACATAGACAAAGCTGTCCAACTGGCACAAGACACAGCGTATCTTAGCCAGCTAAGAAAGAATTTGCGTGAGAAGTTAAAGAAAAGTCCATTGATGGACGAAATAGGTTTTGCAAGAGCGGTAGAAGACGCGTATCGGCAAATGTGGCGAAGATGGTGCGCCACAAAATGAGGTAATGATTGCAGGTGATTTTGCGGGCACAATTTTGGATAAAATTTTTCCGAAAAGATTTACCAAAACCTCTAAAGTTATGAGAGCTGATGCCGATAGTAGGTGTGACGGTGTCTGTATTTACCGTAAAGTTGGGGTGTATCAAGCGCCAACATTGTCTGTAACCTATTGATATATTTAGGAGTAATAAAATGCCACAATTTATTAACACAAACATCAATGCGCTTAATGCACAGCGTAACCTGAATGTTTCGCAAGGCTCTCTTGCAACGAGCCTGCAACGTTTGTCTTCCGGCCTGCGTATTAACAGTGCTAAAGACGATGCTGCTGGCCTTGCAATTACCACCCGCATGCAATCTCAAATTCTGGGCTTGAATCAAGCCGGACGGAATTCGAACGATGCGATTTCTTTGTCTCAAACGGCTGAAGGTGGTTTGGGTACCGTGGGTGATTCACTGAATCGTATTCGTGAATTGGCCATTCAATCTGCCAACAGCACCAACTCAGCAAGTGACCGTGCAGCTTTGCAACTGGAAGCTAACGCCTTGATTTCTGAAATTAACCGTACCGCTACGACCACGCAGTTCAATGGTCAAAACGTGTTGGATGGTACTTTGACCAATGCTCAGTTCCAAGTAGGTGCCAATGCAGGTCAAGTGATTAGCTTTGCTATCAGCAGCGCCCAAACCAAGGATATTGGTACATTTGAGTTCACCTCAAACACCACCTCCAGCGGGTCATCTGCTGCCTCAAGCACGGCTACCACCACTATCCCAGCTAGTCGTGTCAGCCAACAAACCCTGACCTTGACCAGCAACACCGGCACCAACTCTCTGAGTGTGGCTCTCGGTTCGACGGTAAATACGGTAGCAGCCAACATTAATCTCCTGAGCAACACCACAGGGATTACTGCTCTGACTCAAACCCAAGCTGCTTTGACGATTCAGTCTTCTGGAACCGTGGGCTTCACCTTGTATGGTCAAACCTCTGCCACAGTAGCTGCAACCATTACCAACACAGCAGACTTGTCGTCATTGGCTAACGCCATTAACCTGCAGTCTGGCGTGACGGGTGTGTTTGCAACCTCTACTGGTGCTTCTGTGACCTTGACCAATTCTCAAGGCTTTGACATTGGTGTTGAAAACATCACCAACTCCAACAGCGGTAGCGCGACCTTCACCGGTGTCAATGCGTATACTGGTGTTACTGCTGGTACTGGCGCGACGACCCTGACTGCAGCCGGTGGTGGTAACGACAGCGCAAGCGTAGGTGGTACTCTGCGTCTTGAGTCACCAAGCATCTGGAGCGTCACTTCTAACTCCACCGGTGCTGGTTTCGTAACCGCAACCAACGCACAGTTCTCCAGCTTGATTGGTGTGAATACACTCAATCTAAGTACGCAATCCGGTGCTCAGAATGCTGTTGCGATTATTGATGGCGCTGTGGGTATCATTAACAACCTGCGTGCTGGTTTAGGTGCGATTCAAAACCGCTTCTCTGCAACCATCACCAACATTCAAATTGGCTCTGAGAATCTGTCTGCAGCTAAGAGCCGTATTGCGGATGCTGACTTTGCTGCGGAAACCACGAACCTCACCCGTTCGCAAGTGCTGCAACAATCTGGCATTGCGATTCTGGCGCAAGCGAACTCGTTGCCTAACAGCGTGTTGGCTCTGTTGCGTTAATCTGCAGTTTGAAGTTGTCGTAGTGTTTTAAAGAACCGTTCTGACCGAGTATTCGGTCAGAACGGATTCTCAGAAGGAGATATATGATGGACGTTTCGCAAGTTGTTGGTAGTTCTTACGTGGCTCAATCTGTGAGCAATGTGCAACCGGTGACGCCTCGGCCACAAGTGGCAGAATCGCAATCTACTCAGGTTGGGACTGGGCAGGCCAGCACGGAGCAAGTGCAGCAAGCGGTTGAGAAGATTAATAAGGTAGTGCAATCAATCAATCCGGGCGTTGAGTTTAGTGTAGAAAACAATTTTCGTACTGTGATCGTGAAAGTGTTGGATAAAAGTAATGGCTCCGTGATCAGACAGATTCCAAGTGATGATGCGATTAACATTTCGCGCGCTTTGGAAGTGTTGCAAGGCTTGTTAATCAAGCAAAAAATTTGAGAATCATTGCTTCATTGGCAGTGATTAGGTATGGAAATTGATGTGGCTTCACCAGAAGTGAAGACCTATTAGGCGTTAGCGTGTTGTTAATTTTTATTTTACTGAATGAAATCCGGCTATAAGTCGGGAGGAAAAAATGGCAATTACATCTGCAGGTTTAGGATCTGGTCTAGACATAGAAGGCATCATCACTAAGCTGATGAGCATTGAACGTCAGCCGTTAGTGCTGTTGGCTAGGAAAGAGGCGGCGTATCAGGCTAAGCTAACCGCTTATGGATCGCTGAATGGCGCAGTATCAAGTTTACAGTCAGCAATAACTCCCTTGACCAGCACAAGCGGAGTTAATGCAGTTACTGCATCATCCAGTGATTCAACTGTGGTAACCGCTTCAGGTGTTAGCACCGCTAACGTCGGTAGTTATTCGATTGAGGTTTCACAGTTAGCAAAAGCTCAACAGCTTGTTGCTGTAGGGCAAACCAGTCTGAGTGCATCTCTGGGAACCGGAGTTCTTACTTTCGATTTCGGTACGATTAGCGGTGGTTTGTTTAATGCCGGCACCGGACAATACGCGGGCTCCACTTTTACTAGCAATGGCAACGGGATTAAAACTGTTGCAATTACTGCGGCGAATGACTCTTTGGTTGGCATCCGTGATGCAGTGAATAATGCCAATATCGGAGTAACCGCGACCATCATCAATGATGGTAGTGCAACGCCCTATCGTTTGTCGTTCACCTCTAACAATCAAGGCGCTTCGAATAGTCTCAAAATTACAGAAACAACCAATCCTGGAGTGGGATTGGATACGTTATTTACGAACGATCCTGCCGGAGTTCAGCATTTGGCTGAAACTTCGACGGCGCAGAGTGCCATTTTCAAAGTGAATGGATTACAGATTACTCAGAACTCTAATACGGTGACTAGTGTAATCAATGGTGTAACTTTAAACTTAATGAAAACCAATGTGGGTACGCCCGCCACGGTTTCTATTGCCAAGAATTCGGCAGCTTTTATTAGTAGCGTGTCTAGTTTTGTCGCGAAATATAATGAACTCAATAGTACAGTTCATGATTTAACAAAGTACGATTCAAAAACGCATACTGCGGGTACATTACTTGGCGACTCTGCTGCTCGTGCAGTTCAATCGCAGTTACGTAATCTTTTAGCGAGTACAGTACCCGGAATTTCTGGAAGTTATACTAATCTTGGTCAAGTGGGTATTACTTTTCAGAAGGATGGTTCATTAGCCATTGATACGTCTAAATTATCCACAGCGCTAAATACAAATGCTAATGACGTTGTTTCATTATTTGCATCTATTGGTAAACCAACAGACGCTTTAGTGAGCTATGTGAGTGCAACGAGTAGTACTGCAGTTGGCGCTAGGCAGCTAACAGTCACCGCTCTCGCAACTCAAGGCTTTGTGGTGGGAAGCGTTGTTGCCGGAACCGTAATTACGGCTGGAGTTAATGATGCACTAGGTATCACGATTGATGGCATTACGGCTAATGTCACTATCCCGGCCGGAGCCTATACTCCAGGTGGTTTGGATTTGGCAATTCAGTCTGCTATCAATGGAAATAGTAGTATCTCAGCTGCGGGATCCAGCGTGGCTGTCACTGATGCTGGGGGCATTATTACACTCACCTCTAATAAATATGGCTCAGCATCGTCTATTGTTATCAATGGTGGTTCGGCCTCAGCTGGACTATTTGGAGTTCCAGTAACCACAAATGCCACGGGGGTTGATGTGGCAGGCTCAATTGATGGTTCGATTGGCACAGGTTCTGGGCAGACGTTGACTGGAACTGATGGACTTGTAGTAAGTATCACCGGAGGGGCATTGGGTAGTCGAGGTACTGTAAATTTTGCCAGAGGCTATGGTGATTTATTAAGTAGTGCTGTTAGCTCATTCCTAGGAACTACGGGAACAATCACAGGGAAAACTGACAGTGTTAATAAATCAATTGATAGTATTAATGCTCAGCGAGCAAGACTTGCAACACAGTTTGCGGCGACGGAAAAGCGTTATCGTGCGCAATTCTCTGCATTGGATGCATCAATTAGCAGCTTGACGGCCACAGGCAATTTCTTAACTCAGCAGTTGAATGCGTTGACGAAATCTCTGGCTAGGTAGTTTCTTGCATGATGGAGAAGTAAAATGGCAAAATTTATACATAGCATCGTCGGAGTGGGGAATGTGGATCGTCAATTCACAGGGCTTAGCCTGTTGATTAATCGGCTAAGCCAGACTGGCAGGTTCTTGGATCAACATTTGAGTAGCTTGTTGAAAAACAAATAAAACAGAGATTTTGTGTCAAGGAGTTAGTCATGGATCAATCTACACGTAAAGCGCTAAGTAGCTATTCGCAAGTTGATGTGAATGCGGGGGTGGCGGGCGCTTCTCCTCACCGTTTGATTACAATGCTGTTTGATGGTGCTTTATCCGCTGTTTCTAAAGCCAAAATACATATGTTGCGAGGCGAAGTTGCCGATATCGCTGAGAAAGGCCGCTTAATTTCGCGCGCAATAGCTATCATTGAAGATGGCTTGATCACGAGTCTCGATATGGACGTTGGTGGGGAGCTGGCTCAGAACCTTCGTTCTCTTTATGAGTATTTTGCATATCGCTTGGTTCGCGCCAACCTAGAAAATGATGCGGAGGTATTGGACGAGGTTACCTTGCGCTTGACTGAATTGCGTGATGCATGGTCGAGTATTGCTCCTAAACAAGCAACCCAAATGGATCGTAATGCGAATATGCTAGGGACTGGTAGCTACGGGCACGTATAGGTGTTGCCTATGAGCGTCAATCCTGATGTGCCTATGTTGTATCGTCGTATGCTGACTATCAGTGGTGACATGTTGCAAGCTGCTAATGAAGAAGAGTGGGATAAGCTTATCGCTCTTGAACAGGAGCGTTCTGGCGTGGTAGAAACCTTGCAGTCCGCACCCAATCTAGTGCCTGATGCAGAGGGTGAGCGTGAAGTTCTAGTGGGCTTGATTCAAGAAATTCAAAAGTGTGACGATAAGATTAAGCCTATGATTGTGTCATGGATGGCTGAACTCAAGTCCATGTTTGAATCAACTGGAAACGAGTTAAAGCTAGAAAAACAGTACGGCAGCTTCTAGCAAGCCAAAAAGCTTTTTGGGAAACGGCATCCTAGAAGCGACTATCACCCAAGAGGTGCATGATGGTTGGTTCTACAGTGTTACATAGCACATTCACCACAGCGAGCTTCATCATGTTTGCCGACATGCCTATTGGAATCGTCACTCCGGTAGACCCTGTTAGTCGCTATCGCAGACCAGAGACTTTAGGGCATCCTCCGTTGCGCCGTCGTCGGCGTAGAACCCCCCAGCCGTATCCTTCTTCCAAACGACCACCAAATGACCATCAGGTAGATGAATATGCCTGATAATATGGCTTTTTATCTAAAAGCGTTTTATTTAGGGGAATGACTTTGGACGCGATTGTTGTCACTTGGCGTGAGTTGTTATTGCTTGTCGTGTTGGTTTTAGCCGTGTACGTGGCAGAGTTGCTGCTCATGATGCGTGCTGGTGGTGCGTTGCGTAAGCCACGTTGGCTGAGCATGATCCAAGAGAAAACATTCGAAAGTGAACTACGTCAACAAATGGAAGTGCTCAGTAAGCGTGTCGCCGTTCTGGAAACCAGTATGGCGCTCAAAGCAGTATTGCCTTCTCAGTCTTTTTCTTCAGCCGAGTTTGATTGGAGTATTACCCCCACGCCGCCATTGCAGAACGAATCCATACCAGAAATAAGCACAGAAGACGAAACTGCAGCCAAGGAGGCATACCAACGCGCATTGAAAATGGCGCAACAGGGCGCTCAGGCCGACGTGCTGGTGCAAGAGTGCGGAATTTCTCATAGCGAAGCAGAGCTGATCGTTTCCATGCAAAAGACATGATACACAACGACATTCAAAATCAGCTGTCGTTTCTGATTAAAACATCAGCGCCGCCGCTAATAGACATTGCTGAAAGCTCTACCGAGCTACCTCAACTTGTTCCAGGGCAGCGTGTTCCCGCATATGTATTGGGAAGCCTTGCCAATGGCCGTTTCCAAGTGCAGATTGAGGGCAGTACGTTGGACATGAACTTGCCGCGTGGTACGCAAGTGGGGGACAACATCGAGTTGGTGTATGTGTCAGACAAGCCCAAACCAACTTTTACCTTATTGAGTGATTTAGTAAATGCTGCGCCACAAAACGCTGGTAATAAGGTGAGCTTGAGTGAGGCAGGTAAATTGGTTACTACTTTGCTGCAGCAGCCTGCAACGTCACAGCAAGCGGTTTCAGCTACAGCTAGTAATGCTAGCAATCTAGTCACTGCTTCTCTCACTGCTACTGCACCCATCATCCCCGGTGCACCCCCGCCAACAGAGCAGTTTGCTGGGGTTTTGCGCGAGGCAGTATCGCAGAGCGGTTTGTTTTATGAATCACACCAAGCGCAATGGGTGACAGGCCAGCGTAGTTTAGAGGCTTTGTTACAAGAACCACAAGCAAGGCTGTCCCCAGTCTTGGAGCGCGCACCTAGTGCCGTAATTCCTACGGGTGCAGAAACCAAAGCTGCGGCCGAAGTGGCGGCACAAACCAAAGCTGCTGAGGTTGTACAACCTCAGCTATTGGTTATTCGTGGCAGTACTGAAGGTACGGCAACGAACACTACGCAAAGCACGGTACAGAACTCCTCAAGCCCAGTTCATCCTATGGCTACTCCTTTGGTTCAGCAACAGCTGGACATCCTTGATACGCGCCAAATTGTCTGGCAAGGCCAAGTGTGGCCTGGGCAAGATATGCAATGGGAAATCAATGAAGATGATGGCCGTGACCGTGGCGAGGTAGAAGAGCGCGCTGCGTGGAGTACACGGTTACGCTTGGACTTTCCTTCTCTAGGCGGAGTCACCGCGCATTTGGCGTTGGGTACTCATGGCCTAAAGGTGGATTTTTCAGTGGAACGCGACCGAAGTGCCACCTTGATGCGGGGCGAGGCAGGCACTTTAGCTCAGGCGATGGAGGCAGTTGGCCTCACCGTGGCAGGTATTGCGGTAGCGCAAGGAAAACCAGATGGAAACGCATGACCGTCTAGAGTTTGCTGTAGCCCTGGCCTACCACGCCGGTGAAACTGCGCCCAAAGTAGTGGCCAAGGGGCGCGGCCTATTGGCTGAGGCCATTATCGAAAAAGCACGCGAGGCGGGGGTGTATGTGCACGAATCGCCAGAGTTGGTAGCGATGCTGATGCAAATAGATATAGATCAGCATATTCCGCACGAGTTATATTTGGCTGTGGCCGAGCTTCTAGCCTGGTTGTATCGTTTGGAGCACGGTTACGCTTATGGTGAGGCTCCTGTGTTTAACTTGCCAATACCGCCAGCAGATCCTGCTCCAACTGTTTAATGCTGGCCGCAGCCAAGGGCTGTTTGCTGGAAATCATAAAACTATCTTCCGCACGTTTGCCCAGTGTATTGATCTTGGCGTTATGCAATCTAACATCATGCCGTAATAAGACGTGCGCCACTCGTGACAGCAAGCCGGGACGGTCTCCTGCCACCAATGATAGTACATAAACATTGTTTTTGCGCTCAGCTTGGATAGTGACTATTGGCGCAAATGGGAAATGCTTGAGTTGCCGACTGACGCGACCTTCTAACGATGGCTCAGAAGCATTGTCTTTAGCCAGTTCCGTAGTGAGTTCACGCTCAATATAGGTGATGAGGTCACCGTATCGTACTGAACGGTCACCTTCATCCAGCACCAGGAAGCTATCCAGGGCATAGCCGTGGTTGGTGGTGTGGATGCGTGCTTCCACGATGTTGTGTCCCATACGTTCAAAGAAATTACAAATACGCGCAAACAGATTGCTTTGATCATGGCTGTACAGCATCACTTGTATGCCGTCACCAGCAGGTGATAGTCTGGCGCGGACGATGGGCGTTGTGGTTTTTACGTGTGTGAGCAATAGACGTGTTTGCCAGGCGAGCTCCTTAGCCTCGCAACGCAAAAAGTAGTCATCATTCAAAGTGTTCCATAGAGGTTGGCAATCCGTTGCACTAATGCCGTAATGCTTGAGGATGGCGTATGCCTCTGTTCGGCGCAGGTGGACTTGTTCAGCCACGGTTTGCGTTTGACCTTGTAGCTGCTTGCGACTATTCACGTACAGGCTCTCCAGCAGGCGTGCTTTCCATGCGTTCCACACATGAGGGCTGGTGCCGCGAATATCTGCTACTGTCAGCAAATAAAGCGCCGTCAGATGCCGCTCATCACCTATTTTTTTGTTGAATGCAGCGATTACGTCGGGATCACTAATGTCCTGTTGTTGCGCCGTAGCAGATAAGATAAGGTGACTTTGCACCAGCCAAGTGACTAGACTAGTTTGCGCTTCATCCAGTTCGTGTTGTTTACAAAATAGTCGTGCATCCACAGCGCCTAAACTGGAATGATCGCCACCACGGCCTTTGGCGATGTCGTGAAAAAGCGTGGCCAGATACAGTAACTCTGGTTGATCGAAACTTTTGAACAAATCGGTGCATAAAGGGAACTCGTGCCGGTGTGCTTCGCCAGCAAAGCGACGCATATTTCGCAGCACGTTCAAGGTGTGTTCGTCTACGGTATAGACGTGAAACAAGTCGTGTTGCATCTGGTCGGTCACTCGCCCAAATGCTGGTATATAGCGCCCCAGAATGCCGTAGCGATGCAGTCGGTGTAGTGTGCGTAAAATGCCATCGGGATGGCGCAATATCTGCATGAATTGTGCCCGATGCTTAGGGTTACGTCTAAACGCTGCATTGATCAACCTCTTGGCATGCCATAGTGCGCGTATGGTGTCGGGTGTAAAGCCAGTTAACTCTGGGTGTTGTTGTAGCTCAATAAAACTTTGTAGTATGGCGCTCGGATCACGCTCAAAGATGCCTGGAGAGCAAGCCTCCAATTGATTTTCATGTGCTTGAAAAAGCGCACTCAGTTTATTTGGTTTGGACTCGGCGCGCGCAAAAATCTGTTTTTCTAGTGTTGGCAGCAAAATCTCGTTCATCAGACGAATAATCCGTGCGCTGCGGTAGTAATGCTGCATGATTTGTTCGCTGGGGCGCTGTTTGGCGTTGGATTTTGGTTTCACCAACTGTCTGGCCAAGGTATCTTGATGGTCAAACAGCAAGCGATCCTCACGTCGGTTGGTGAGGTAATGCAGATGGATGCGTAGATTTTGTAATCGTGCCTCATGGCGGCGGATGAGCTTGGCTTCTGCATTGCTCAACAAGCCGTTTTTGACGAAGGCATTCCAAGTACCACCCAAACCGGCACCGTTAGCAATCCACAGTAGACTATGTAAGTCACGCAAACCACCAGGTCCTTCTTTGACGTTGGGTTCTAGGTTGTATGCAGTGTCGTTGTAGCGACGATGGCGGTTTGCTTGTTCCTGCTGCTTAGCGACAAAAAAGGCTTGTGGATTGAGCGCCTCTCGCACTTGATACAGTAACCCGGCGAAGGCGCTACGTCTTCCCGTGAGCCTGCGTGCTTCCAGCAAATTGGTCTGTACAGTGATGTCTTGTTGAGCCGCTTGCAGACATTCCGGCAGGGTACGCACGCTGTGGCCGATGGCGAGGCCTACATCCCAGAATATACCAACCAAGCTCTCTAAAGTGAGATTGATTTCGGGTTCGTCTTGAGGTGCGAGAATGAGTATGTCTACGTCGGAATAGGGAAATAGCTCACCACGCCCGTAACCACCAACGGCGATTAGACAAATGTCGAGTGGTAGTCCCGCTTGCGCCCAGATATCGCATAAAATGGTATCAACCAAGCGGCAGTTGCCACGCAGTAATTGGGCAGTGTTGTTGTCGCGTTCAAATTTGATGCGTAGCGCTTGCTTGCCGGATGTTAGCTGGTTGCGCCAACGTGCGATGGATGCTAACGCCATCTTTACGCAGGAGCAGGAGTGCCGTCGGAAAGCGTCAGCACCTCAAAACTGGTTTCTGTGACGGCGATGGTGTGTTCCCATTGCGCAGACAGGCTGTGATCTTTGGTTACGATAGTCCAGCCGTCGCCCAATTGGCGAATGTCGCGTTTTCCCGCGTTAATCATGGGTTCTATAGTGAACACCATGCCAGTTTTTAGCTTGAGACCAGCGCCAGGTTTTCCGTAATGCAATACTTGCGGGTCTTCGTGGAACACTTGACCTATGCCGTGGCCGCAAAATTCGCGTACTACTGAATAGCCATTTTTCTCAGCGTGGCGTTGGATAGCAAAGCCGATGTCACCCAAAGTTACGCCTGGTTTAACTTGGCGTATGCCAGACCACATGCATTCATAGGTGATGTCACACAAGCGTTTGGCTTGAATAGATGGTTCTCCCACGCAAAACATGCGGCTGGTATCACCGTGCCAGCCATTTTTGATCGTGGTGATGTCTATGTTGACGATGTCGCCATTTTTCAGTGTCTTATCGCCCGGGACACCGTGGCATACTTGGTGGTTAATGGAAGTGCAAATGGACTTAGGATAAGGCTGATGGCCGTGTGGCGCGTAGTTGAGCGGAGCTGGAATACAGCCTTGCACATTGATCATATAGTCGTGGCACAGCTTGTCTAATTCGTTAGTAGTCACGCCATGTTTGACGAATGGGGTGATGTAGTCTAGAACTTCGCCGGCCAAACGGCCTGCGACGCGCATCTTCTCAATGTCTTGCGGGGTTTTGATAGTAATGGTCATGAGTTAGCTTGTAATGCCGAATTAGGATTGAACCAATGAAGGCGCTTATGGTAACATACGCGACCTTTTCAGATAGAGAAGGCAGTTTTCTAAAAATACCCACACGCGCCATGTACAGGGTGCCTGAAGCTTAAATTTTTCAGGTTGACTTTGGCGTGTGGAGGCACTAACCCTTACAGGAGATTTATCATGTCAGTCACTATGCGTCAAATGCTGGAAGCCGGTGTGCACTTTGGCCACCAAACCCGTTACTGGAACCCGAAGATGGCACCTTTCATCTTTGGTGATCGCAACAAAATTCATATTGTTAATCTGGAAAAAACGCTGCCGCTGTTCGAAGAAGCCAGCAAATATCTGCGTCAATTGGCTGCCAATAAAGGCCGCATTCTATTCGTGGGTACCAAGCGCCAAGCGCGCGACATTGTTAAGGAAGAAGCCATGCGCGCCAGTTGCGCCTATGTGAACCATCGTTGGCTGGGCGGCATGCTGACCAACTTCAAGACGGTTAAACAATCCATCAAGCGCCTGAAAGACTTCGAGGCGATGATGCTAGATGGCAGTTTCGAAAAGTTCGGCAAAAAAGAGGTGTTGGGATACAAGCGCGAAATGGAAAAATTGGAGCGCTCTATTGGCGGCATTAAGGACATGGGAGGCTTGCCCGACGCGATTTTTATCATTGATGTAGGTCACGAGTCTGGCGCGGTAACTGAAGCCGCCAAACTTGGCATCCCTGTAGTGGGTGTGGTGGATACCAACAACTCGCCTGACGGCATTTCTTATATCATTCCTGGCAATGATGACTCCAGCCGCGCGATTCGTCTGTATGCCCGTGGCATGGCGGATGCGGTGTTGGAAGGTCGCGCTAACGCGATAGCTGAAGTGGTCAAGATGGCCGCAGAGGAAGCACCTGCTGCCGCTGAAGAAGCTGAAGCAAGTGCTTAAAGTTAAGCCTAAAAGGGGCTGATGCCCCTTTTTTTGTATCTGAATTTTGTGGAATTGAATATTTTAAGGGGTTAAACATGGCGGACATTACCGCAAGCATGGTCAAAGAACTGCGTGAGCGCACCGATGCACCGATGATGGATTGTAAAAAAGCTTTGTCCGAAGCAGATGGCGATATGACCCGCGCGGAAGAGATTTTGCGTGTGCGTTTTGGCAACAAGGCGAGCAAAGCCGCTGGTCGAGTGGCGGCTGAGGGTACCGTGGGCATCAGTATCAGCGCCGATGGCAAGTCTGGCGCGATGATAGAAGTGAATTCTGAAACTGACTTCTGTGCCAAAAATGATGACTTTCAAACATTTGTACGTGAACTTGCGGTGGTCGTGGCCAATAACAATCCAGCCGACATCGCTGCAGTTGCCAACCTGAAAATGGGCAACGGCACGATGGAAGATGCACGTACCCAGTTGGTGGGTAAGATTGGTGAAAACATTACCCCGCGCCGTTTCTTACGTTTGACCGCTAAGGGCAAACTGGCGAGCTATGTGCACGGCAGTAAGATAGGGGTATTAGTGGACCTCGTGGGTGGTGACGATGTATTGGGCAAGGATATTGCCATGCATATTGCCGCTGCCAAGCCTAAATCGTTGGATGCCAGTGGTGTGGATGCGGCTTTAATTGAAACTGAGCGCCGGGTGGCAATTGAAAAAGCTAAAGAAGCGGGCAAGCCTGACAACATGTTGGACAAAATCGCCGATGGCACGGTACAGAAGTTCTTGAAGGAAGTGACTTTATTGAGTCAGCCTTTTGTCAAAGACGACAAACAGACCATAGAGCAATTGCTCAAATCCAGAAACGCCAGCGTTGCTTCTTTTACTATGTACGTGGTGGGTGAGGGTATTGAAAAAGTTGTCACGGACTTTGCCGCTGAAGTGGCGGCGATGTCCAAAGGTTAAGCATCATGCCCGCCTATAAGCGCATCTTGCTAAAGCTCTCCGGCGAAGCCCTAATGGGTGAGGATAGCTATGGCATTAACCGCGCCACCATAAGCCGCATTGTGGGTGAGATTAAAGAGGTGGTGGATCTCGGTGTGCAAGTGGCAGTGGTAATCGGTGGTGGCAACATCTTTCGCGGTGTAGCTCCTGCCGCTGCGGGCATGGATAGAGCCACGGCGGATTACATGGGCATGTTGGCTACGGTGATGAATGCGCTGGCCCTGCAAGATGCCATGCGTCATATCGGATTGGTGAGTCGTGTGCAATCTGCACTCAACATCGAACAAGTGGCCGAACCGTATATTCGTGGCAAAGCCATGCGCTACTTGGAAGAAGGCAAAGTGGTGATTTTCGGTGCGGGAACTGGCAATCCGTTCTTTACCACAGATACCGCTGCGGCTTTGCGCGGCATGGAAATGAACGCTGAAATCGTGTTGAAAGCGACCAAAGTTGACGGCGTTTATACTGACGATCCCAAGACTAATCCAGCGGCGACACGCTATCAGAAGCTCACTTTTGATGAGGCTATCGTGCGTAACTTAAAGGTGATGGACGCTACCGCACTCACTCTGTGCCGCGATCAGAAAATGCCCATCAACGTATTTAGTATTTTCAAGCAGGGCGCTCTCAGACGTGTTGTTGATAAAGAAGATGAAGGAACTCTTGTATCACAATGATTTATTGGAGGTTATGTAGTCATGATAAATGACATCAAGCAATCCGCTGAACAAAAAATGCACAAATCGCTGGAAGTGCTCAAAGCCGATTTGGGCAAGGTGCGAACCGGTCGTGCACACACTGGAATTTTGGATCACGTGCAGGTAGATTACTACGGCAGTATGCTGCCTATTAACCAAGTGGCCAATATCACCTTGGCTGATGCGCGTACCATCACTGTGCAGCCTTGGGAAAAGTCTATGATTGCCAAGGTGGAAAAGGCGATTCGTGATGCAGATTTGGGCTTGAATCCCGCTACCAATGGCGATCTCATCCGCGTACCGATGCCCATGCTTACCGAGGAGCGGCGTAAGGACTTAATCAAACTGGTGCGTGGTGAGTCCGAAGCAGCAAAAGTTTCTATACGTAACGTGCGTCGCGATGCCAATGACGCACTCAAGAAGCTATTAAAAGATAAAGAGATTGGTGAGGATGAGGAGCGACGTGCGCAAGATGACATCCAGAAAATTACCGACAAACATATCGCCGAAGTGGACAAGCTTCTACAGGCGAAAGAAACTGATTTAATGGCGGTTTAACGCCAACTCCTTCCAGTGGCACTCTTCGCCAGCAGTACCAAAAACATCCCTGACGCACCCAGTGTGCCTCGTCATATTGCTATCATCATGGATGGTAATGGGCGTTGGGCAAAGCAGCGTTTGATGCCACGCATCATGGGGCATAAGCGCGGCGTGGAGATTGTGCGCGACGTGGTGCGTCAATGTATAGATTGCGACGTTGAATATCTCACCTTGTTCGCCTTCAGCAGCGAGAATTGGCGTAGACCCCCAGATGAAGTCAAGTTTCTGATGGGGCTGTTCATGGAAGCCTTGCAACGCGAAGTGGTGAAGCTGCACGAAAATAAGATTCGCTTGATCATGATAGGCGACCGTTCGCGTTTTGAAACCAAGTTGGTCGCCGCGATAGAGGCAGGCGAGGCGCTCACCGCCAACAACACGCGCTTAACCCTTACCATCGCTGCTAACTATGGTGGGCGCTGGGATATGAGCAACGCGGTGCAAAATATGCTGCAAACTAATCCTGCGTTGATAAGCGGCTTTGATGAGTTAGATTTGGCACCGTTTCTGTCTATGCACTACGCGCCAGAGCCGGATTTATTCATCCGTACTGGCGGGGAGAAGCGTGTGAGTAATTTTTTGCTGTGGCAACTCGCTTATACCGAACTCTATTTCACCGATACTTTATGGCCGGATTTTGATCGCGAGGCGTTCCAGCTTGCCATAGCCTCTTATCAACAGCGTGAGCGTCGTTACGGGCGTACCAGTGAGCAGTTAACGGCATAACGATGTTAAAAACCCGCATCATTACCTCAGTAATGTTAACCCTTGGTTTGCTGGGCGCATTATTTCTAGCTGGCGATCTACTTTGGGCGCTTCTCATGCTGGGTGTTGTTGCTATTGCTGCTTGGGAGTGGGGTCTGCTGCTAGGGTTGGGTATGACGGGAAAGAGAGCATTTGTTGTATTGCTGGGCGTGATTATCATCGCTTGCCTGCCTAGCATTTGGCCGTCATTCATCGTAACCTGGCAGTATGCTTTATTGTTTTCGGTGATTCTCGTGAGCACCTTGTTCTGGTTGGTATTAGCGCCATTGTTTTTGCTATCAGCACATCAAGCAAGCCGTGGAATCAAACTGTTCATAGGGACTGTACTATTACTAGCATTTTGGATGGCTACGGTATCACTTCGTAGCATCAGCCCAACCCTCATCTTAGTGTTGATGGCCACCGTATGGATTGCGGATAGCGCCGCTTATTTCGCTGGCAGCGTGTATGGTCGCCACAAACTTGCTCCCTCCATCAGCCCCGGTAAAACTTGGGAAGGCGTATTAGGAGCCTGGTTTGCGGTGACGTTGTATGGTTTGTTGTTGTGTTGGGTTAAAAACCTTAGTCTATGGTGGGTAGTGGGGCTGTGGGGTATTACCGTGCTTAGCATCATAGGGGATTTATTCGAGTCCTTACTCAAGCGCCAATCGGGGTTGAAGGATAGCGGCAGTATTTTGCCCGGACATGGCGGTATTCTTGATCGTATTGACGGACTGCTCCCCACCTTGCCAGTGGCCGCATTTGCCTTTCACCTTCCTCTTTATTTCAAACTATTTGGTCTGCATTATGGTTAATAAAATACAGAACATCACAGTGCTGGGTTCGACCGGCAGCATAGGCGTGAACACTTTAGATGTAATCGCTCGGCATCCGCAGCGTTATCGTGCCTATGCTTTGTCTGCCAACACCAAGTGGCATGCCTTGTTGGCGCAGTGCCGTGTACATCAACCTAAATATGCCGTGATGTTGGATGAAGTCGCCGCCGCGCAATTGGCTAGTGCATTGCGGGCTGATGGCTTAGAAACACAAGTCCTGTGCGGCGTAGCGGCATTAGAGCAAGTGGCGGCAGCATCTGAAGTGGATACAGTGATGGCAGCCATCGTCGGCGCGGCTGGAATGCGCTCTAGTTTGGCTGCAGCACAAGCTGGCAAGTGCGTATTGCTGGCGAATAAAGAAACCTTGGTGATGGCGGGACATCTGTTTATGGAAGCCGTCGCTAAAAATGGCGCCACGCTGCTGCCTATAGATAGCGAACACAACGCTATTTTCCAGTGCATGCCTAGTGCATTCAAGAATGGCCTGAACTCAGTAGGGGTGACCAAAATCCTGCTTACAGCTTCCGGCGGCCCTTTCAGGCGTTTGAGCATGGAAGAGTTGGCGCACGTCACACCCGAACAAGCGTTGAAACATCCCAACTGGGCGATGGGGCCGAAGATTACCATAGACTCTGCAACCCTGATGAATAAAGGGCTGGAAGTCATCGAGGCACATTGGTTGTTTGGTGCGACGGCAGAACAGATTGAGGTCGTCGTCCATCCGCAAAGCGTGATTCATTCCCTGGTGCAGTATAACGATGGCTCGGTACTGGCTGAGCTGGGCAACCCGGACATGCGCACCCCGATTGCACACGCCTTGGGCTGGCCGGAACGCATAGAAAGCGGAGTGGCACCGCTGGATTTGTTTGCGGTGGCGCGTTTGGATTTTGAAAAACCTGATATGGTTCGGTTTCCTTGTTTGCGTCTAGCGTTTGAGGCTTTGGCGAGGGGAGGTACCGCGCCAGCTTTGCTCAATGCGGCAAATGAGGTTGCTGTAGCCGCTTTTCTAGAACACAAAATTGCCTTTATGGACATACCGCGCTTGTTGGAAGCGGTATTGGAAAATCTGGATATACGCGAAGTGATTAGGCTGGAAGACGTGATTGAGGCCGATGAAAGTGCGCGGGCTGCGGTGAATGCCATGTTGGCAGAGAAGGCTACATGCTGACCTTATCGGCCTTTGTGCTGACTTTGGCCGTACTCATCGTAGTTCACGAGTACGGCCATTACATCGTGGCGCGCTGGTGCGGGGTCAAAGTGCTGCGATTCTCGGTTGGATTTGGTCGTGCGTTATACACTCGAATTATGAGGCATGACGGTACCGAGTTTGTCCTTGCAGCTTTTCCTTTTGGGGGCTACGTCAAAATGCTGGATGAGCGCGAAGCGCCTGTATTAGAGGCCGATTTGTCACGCGCCTACAATCGTCAAAACGTATGGAAGCGCAGTGCCATTGTAGTGGCAGGGCCACTGGCGAATTTACTGTTGGCTGTTGCCTTGTATTGGGTGTTGTTCATCAGCGGGGTTACCGAAATGAAACCCATCCTAGGTGAAGTGCCACCCAATAGTATCGCCGCGCAAGCGAGTATAAAAGCCGGAGAATTGATCACCAAAATCAACGGCAAAAAAATCAATAGTTGGGAAAACGCGCGCTGGGAGTTGTTGCAGCACGCGCTCAAGGGCAAAGCTGTTGAAGTGGAAACGGTGATAGGCAACGAGGCGTATTTGCATCGTGTGGACATGAGTCACCTACAAAGCGCTGATTTTGATACGGATGTGCTTGAAAAAATGGGTTTTGTTCCTGCCCGGCCTTTCATGGCAGCGCGTGTGGGCGAGGTGCTGCCAGATGGTGCAGCGCAGCGCGATGGCTTGATGAAGAATGATTTAATACGTAGCGTGAATGGCGTACCAGTACCGGGCTGGGAGGCTTTTGTGCAGCGTGTGCGAGAGAGTGCGAATAAAATTTTGTATTTGGAAATAGAGCGCGCGGGTAAAGTCGAGAAGCTAGAGTTAACGCCAGGCGCTGAAGTGCAAAATGGAGTCAAGGTGGGGCATATAGGCGCAGCGTACCGTATTCAAGAAAGCGAGCTCAAACAGTATCTGACAGAAGTGCGCTATCCCCCGCTCGACGCCTTTAGCCACGCGGTTAGCAAGACTTGGGACACTTCGGTACTGAGCCTGAAAATGCTAGGTAATATGCTGCTTGGGACGGTGTCGTGGAAGGGGGTGAGCGGTCCCATCACCATTGCCAGCGTTGCTGGTCAAAGTGCACAACTGGGATGGAAAAGCTTCATAGCATTTCTGGCTTTAGTGAGCGTTAGTCTAGGAGTGTTGAATTTGCTGCCTGTGCCGGTGTTGGATGGCGGTCATTTGATGTATCATACGGTGGAGATTATAAGGGGTGCTCCAGTTTCTGATGCCGTGATGGAAATCGGGCAGAGGGTGGGTTTGACTTTGCTAGGTCTGCTCATGACGGTTGCGCTATATAACGATTTAAGCCATTTAATACACTCACTATGAAGCTACGTTATTTCGCCTCACTTTTATTCGCCTTGTACGCAAGCGCTGTAGCCGCTATGGAGCCATTTGTGGTGCGTGACATTCGCGTTGAGGGTCTGCAACGTACTGAGGCCGGTACTGTGTTCAATTACCTGCCGGTCAAGGTGGGTGAAACCATGGACGACGCGAAAGCCGCACAAGCCATCAAGGGATTGTTTTCTACGGGTTTTTTCAAAGATGTTCGTTTGGAGCAAGAAGGCAATGTGCTAGTAGTGATTCTGCAGGAGCGTCCGGCCATTGCACAAATTGACTTTTCGGGCAATAAATCATTCCCTAGCGAGAAGATGAAAGTGGGCTTGGCTCAGGCTGGCTTATCAGAAGGCCTCATTTTTGACCGCGCCATACTGGATAAGGCCGAACAGGAAATCAAGCGCCAGTATCTTGCTCAGGGTAAATATGGTGCCACGGTTAAGGCCGTGGTGAATCCGATGGAGCGCAACCGCGTTTCGGTGCGTTTTGATATTGAAGAGGGTCATGCAGCCAAGATTCAGGCCATCAACATCGTGGGCAATAACACCTTTGACGAAGACGAACTAAAAGAGAACTTTTCTCTTACTACACCAAATTTCATGACTTGGTGGACCAAAGATGATCAATATTCCAAACAAAAGCTGTCAGCTGATTTAGAGACCATGCGTTCTTTCTATATGAACCAAGGCTATATGGATTTCAACATTGACTCTACGCAAGTGTCTATCACGCCCGACAAGAAAGAAATTTACATCACTGTGAGCATTACCGAAGGTGAAAAATATACAGTGTCTGACATCAAATTGGCAGGCGAAATGCTGGTGTCGGAAGAGGAATTGAAACCCCTGATAGTCGTTACCCCGGGCGAACTCTTCAATCGCCAGAACGTGACGGACTCCTCCAAGGCCATTGGCGACCGCTTAGGTAATGATGGCTACGCTTTTGCCAATGTCAATGCGGTACCAGAGGTGGATAAAGAAGCACATACCGTAGCTTTCACCTTTTTTGTGGATCCTGGCCGTCGCGTCTATGTGCGCCGTATCAACTTGGCTGGAAACGCCCGTACTCGTGATGAGGTGCTACGCCGCGAAATGCGCCAAGTGGAATCCTCGTGGTACTCTGCAGAAAAGATTGAGCGCTCCAAGCAGCGCTTGGATCGTTTGAATTTTTTCTCTGACGTGAATGTAGAAACACCGGCTGTGCCAGGCGTAGCAGACCAGGTGGATGTCAATGTCAGCGTGACAGAAAAATCCACTGGCAGCATCCAGTTCGGTGCTGGTTTATCCAGTTCAGAAGGTGTGGTAGTAGGTGTTACCTTGGATCAGGCTAATTTCTTGGGTACTGGCAATCGTGTGAGTACCTCTGTCAATACTGGCAAGGTCAATACCACTTACTCACTATCATTCACCGATCCTTATTACACACCAGATGGAGTCAGTCGTGGTTTTGATCTCTATCGTAAGGATGTCGACTCCAGCTCGCTGGATGTGGCCACCTACAAATCTTCTTCCTATGGTGCGGGCATACGTTATGGCATTCCATTGAACGAAAGGGACAGCGTCAATGGCGGTTTAACTCTGGATTACACTCAGCTGAGCAATTTAACTAACACTAGTTATAAGCAATATTGCGGAGGCACTTCGTGCGACAACCTTACCTTACGGCTTGATCTGGGCTGGGCACACGATACTTTAGATAGCCGCATTTATACAACTAAAGGCGTATTACAAAAATTAAACGGGGAATTTGGCATTCCTGGATTGGATCAGGAGTATTACAAAATTTCATATCAACACAGTTGGTATAAACCGCTTAGCAAATCATTCACGTTGATGCTGAATGGTGAAGCTGGTATTGCGGGTTCTTATGGTAATGCCGATTATCCGTTTTTCAAGAATTTTTATGCGGGTGGCGTGAGCTCTGTGCGTGGCTTTGATACCAGCTCTTTGGGTCCAAGAGAAACTCAGGTTGACGCGAATAACGTGAGCAGTAATTTTTCCGTGGGTGGTACGCGTCGTATAGTAGGTAATGCCGAGCTCTTGTTTCCGGTGCCGTACTTAAAAGATAATAAACAATTTAGACTGTCAGCCTTTATTGACGGCGGTACGGTGTGGGGTGGTGGAGCTTCTAATGCAATACGGCCTGCGGGATCCTGTTCTGGTGCAAGCGACTGTTTTCGTTTCTCCACCGGCGCGGGAATCAGTTGGCAGTCGCCATTTGGCCCGATTAAGTTGGTGTATGCTGTGCCACTTAACGATGAACCTACCGACAAAACTCAGTCTATTCAGTTCCAATTTGGGGCGGGATTTTAATTCTAATTGGTCTAATTTTACTTAAGTCAGGAGAGTGTATTTTGAACAAGTTGTTGCGTTTGCTGCTGATAAGCAGCTTAGCATTTATGGTGGAACTAGCCTCAGCCGCACCGAATGATGCGATTAAGATAGGCTATGTGAATGTAGAACAAATCCTTAAAGATGCCCCACAAACTGCAGAAAGTGGGAAAAAACTGGAAAAAGAATTTGGTGTGCGCCAGCAGGAATTAGAAAGAATGGCCAAGCAGATCAAGGATCACGAAACGTCCCTGGAAAAGGATGGTTTGACCATGTCAGAGACGGATCGCCGCAATAAAGAGCGTGATGTTTCCAATATGAAAATTGAGTTGCAACGTAAGTCGCGTGAGCTGCGCGAAGATGCCAATTTGCGTAAGAATGAAGAACTGGGAGCGATTCAAGAACGTATCAATAAAGCCGTAACCGCAGTGGCTGAGACCGAAGGTTATGATTTGGTGATTTACGGCGGTGTTGCTTATGCCAGCAAAAAGGCCGACATTACCGATAAGGTATTGAAATCTTTGGGTAAGAAATAAGCCTGCTTCGATGTTATGACCTCAAGCCTCACGTTAACTGAGATTGCCCAAAAATTAGGCGGTGAGGTGTGTGGTGACAGCGGTGCCAAATTTAGCCAAGTAGCTTCTCTGCAAACTGCTAATGCGGTGCAAATAGCATTTTTAACCGATAGCAAATATCTGTCTCATCTCAATAGCACCCGCGCGGGTGCTATTTTATTGTCCGCTGTGCATGCTGATGCCACATCCTTGCCACGCATTGTGGTGGATAATCCTTACGCTTACTACGCCAGAGTTGCAGCGTTGTTCAACACGGAAAGCGCGCCAGCAGGTATCGCTTCTACTGCCTTGCTGGCTGTTGATGCCAAAGTGGCCGCTAGCGCCAGTGTGGGGGAATACGCGGTGATTGAAGCTGGCGCAGTGATAGGCGAGGGTGCCATCATCGGTAACGCTTGTTTCATTGGCCGTGATGCAATGATTGGCGCTGGAAGCCGCTTATATCCTCACGTAACGGTGTATCACGACTGTCAGATAGGGCGTAATTGTGTCGTGCATTCAGGCGTAGTGATAGGTGCCGACGGTTTTGGTTTTGCTGAGGATGCGGGGCAGTGGGTCAAAATCCCGCAAATTGGACATGTGGTGATAGGCGACAGTGTTGAAATTGGCGCGAATAGCACTATAGATCGCGGCGCACTGGATGATACCGTCATCGAAGATGGTGTAAAGTTGGATAACCAGATACAAATCGCCCACAACTGCCGCATAGGCGCGCATACTGCCATCGCAGGTTGTGTTGGTATCGCTGGCAGCGCCCGTATCGGGCGGCATTGTAAAATAGGTGGGGCGGCAATGATTTTGGGGCATCTTGAAATCGCCGACAACGTTACCATTTCTCCTGGCAGCATGGTGACGAGGTCTCTGTCGCAAGCTGGAGTGTATACCGCGTTACTGCCTTTGCAAGCGCATGAAGATAGTATCAAGACCGCGGTGCATATTCGCCAGTTAAATGCGTTGGTTGAGCGCGTGACAAACCTGGAAAAAGAATTGAAACAACTAAAAGAGTTGAAGAGCCTAAAGGAACAAAAAACATGAGCAGCATGGACATCCACGAGATTCTTGACTATTTGCCACACCGCTATCCGTTTTTGTTGATAGACAGGGTGATTTCCTTGGAAGAAAACAAAGAAATTATAGCGATGAAAAACGTCACCATCAACGAGCCGTTTTTCCCTGGGCATTTCAATTATTTTCCGGTAATGCCAGGCGTACTTATCGTAGAAGCAATGGCGCAGGCAGCGGCTGTCTTGTCGTTCAAAACCATGGGCAGCAAACCTTCCGACGATTCGGTGTATTACTTTGCGGGCATTGATAACGTGCGCTTCAAAAAGCCGGTTTCCCCGGGCGATCAACTTATCCTTAAGGTCAAAATTGACCGCATCATGCGCGGTATCTGGAAGTATTCCGGAAAGGCCTTTGTAGAGGATGAAGTGGTGGCAGAAGCAAGCCTGCTGTGTACCTTGAGAATGATTAAATAACTAGTGTTTAAGTGATTCATCCCACCGCCATTATTGACCCCAAAGCTCAACTCGCCTCCGATGTCACGGTGGGCGCGTATTCCATTATCGGCGCAGATGTGGCGATAGGCGCGGGTACCACGATAGGTGCACATGTCACCATCGAAGGCCCTACCAGCATAGGCAAACAGAACACCATCTATCAATTCGCATCGCTAGGCGCAGCGCCACAAGATAAAAAGTACGCAGGCGAACCCACACGCCTGGAAATCGGTGACCGCAACACTATCCGTGAGTTTTGCACGCTGAATCGCGGTACGGTGCAGGATGCAGGTGTGACGCGCATAGGCCATGACAACTGGATTATGGCTTACGTGCATATCGCGCATGACTGCCAAGTCGGCAATCAGACCGTATTAGCGAATAATTCCTCGTTGGCAGGGCATGTTCATCTACACGATCATGCCATTCTGGGTGGCTTCACCTTGGTACATCAATTCTGCAAGATAGGCGCACACGTCATCACCGCAGTGGGTTCTGTGGTATTTAAGGATATTCCGCCTTATGTCACGGCCTCCGGTTACGATGCATCACCGCATGGTATCAATGCCGAAGGCCTGAAACGGCGCGGATTCTCTTCGGCGCGGATTACCGCCATCAAACGTGCTTATAAGCTGCTCTACCGTAACAGCCTGACTTTAGAAGAAGCCAAAGCCGCCATTATCGAACAGGGTGAAGACAGTGAAGACATGGCGCTGTTGCTGAACTTCCTTAACACCGCGACGCGCGGCATTATTCGTTAAGGCGCGTCATGCCGACGATAGGCATTGTGGCGGGCGAAGCATCGGGCGATTTGATTGCCAGCCAGCTGATAGCTGCTCTCAAGCAAAAACGCCCAGACCTCAAGTTCATCGGTATCGCCGGACCCAAAATGCTGGCAGAAGGCGCGCAAACGCTGTTCCCTATGGAGCGCTTGGCGGTACGAGGTTATGTTGAAGTTCTACGCCATTATTTCGGCATCTTGAACATACGCCGTGCCTTACTCAGTTATTTCCTCAAAAACCCGCCAGATTTGTTCATCAGCATAGACGCACCCGACTTCAATTTTGGCCTGTCACGTCAGCTTAAACGACACGGCATCAAGACCATGCATTACGTCAGCCCCTCTATTTGGGCGTGGCGGCGCGGGCGCATCCACGGCATTGCTAAATCCACCGACGAAATCCTGTGTTTGTTTCCGTTTGAAAAACCCCTTTATGACGAGGCGGGTATAGCCGCCACTTACGTTGGGCATCCCTTGGCCGATATGATTGCGCCTCATCAAAATAAAGCACAAATTCGTGAAGAACTGCAATTAGGCAAAGAAGCTTTGGTAATCGCCTTGCTGCCCGGCAGTCGCCAGGGTGAATTGGGTTATATGGCGGATTTGTTCATTCATGCCGCGCAGAACATCGCCCAAGACGTACCGGATACACAGTTTCTGGTGCCGCTGATTAGCCGTGAAACCCGCGCCAAATTTGAAGAGGCGATACGTCGTAATCACGCTGAAGAGTTACCCTTCAAGCTACTGTTCGGCCATGCTCATATGGCGCTGGCGGCGGCGGATGGTGCGATTGTCGCCTCCGGGACAGCTACGTTGGAAGCCGCACTGCTGCAATGTCCCATGGTCATCGCCTACCGCATGTCGCGCCTATCCTGGATGGTGATGAAGCATATGCGCTATCTGCCTTGGGCGGGGCTGCCCAACATTTTGGCGAATCAGGATTTAGTGCCGGAACTCATCCAGGAGCAAGCCACGCCCGAAGCCTTGGCAGAATCTCTGCTGACTTTGGTATATGACCGTGATCGCGTAAAAGCGCTACAAACCGAGTTTAATAAAATCCATTTGAGTCTGCGCCAGAATGCCAGTGAAAAAGCCGCAGAAGCCGTGTTGAAACGTCTAGCCGCATGATTTGTGGCGTGGATGAGGCAGGGCGCGGCCCACTGGCTGGTGCAGTGTTCGCAGCAGCGGTGATTCTCGATGCCAACCATCCCATCGCTGGCTTAGCCGATTCCAAAAAACTCTCCGAGAAAAAACGTGATCAACTGGCGCTACTGATTAAACAGCACGCCTTGGCCTGGTGCGTAGCCAGTGCGAG
>JANYIK010000007.1 GCA_025362115.1 Methylophilaceae bacterium | reverse complement strand
AATGACGATGCCCTCAGCGGCACTTTCAAATGCAATCATGGCCTGATTCAGCCTTGCCCCTGCAAGTTCACGCTGAATGGCCGCACCAAGAGAGCGACCCGCCGCCATCAAAGCGCCCAACTCTTGCGGTGAAATTTCGCTGATTTCCTCGCAATTTTTCACCATCAACACACCCCACCACGCATCGTTCACACTAACAGGGATCAAAACCAAGGTCTTGGCTCCCAACACTGCCAATGCGGGCAATTCGTCTGGCGAGAAATTCTCCAAATTGCCGAAAATCGGTTGCCCGAGGCTCAAGAAATTTTCCCAGCGTGGAACCCCAAGCACCTCATACTCAAGCACATCCCGAGCGTATTCATTGGCAATACAATCAGGCGCAGTCCACAGGTGCACATTGCTTGCACAACGTTTCCCGTCAGCATTGAAGACCGTTTGCAATAGACTCACACAGTCGAAGCTAGATGCCAATCCCAGGATGCTCAACACATCCGGCAACACCTTTTTCCAAGACTGAGAAGAGTTTAATAACCAATCACTAGAAATGAGTGCATCAAGGATAGCGCTACGATTATTCAGCTGAATTTCGGAGTCTTTTTGGTCAGTAACATCACGCCCCACCACCACCAAGCTCTGACGGCTCCCATCATCATTAAATAAGGGGGTTTTGACTACATCAAATATGCGATGCCCACCTGTAGTAAGCGGGATTATTTCTTCGCTCTGGGTAGGTGTTTTTGCTGCCCAAGCCACCTCGTCAGAAGCATGACAAGAGAGGAAAGTCTTACGGAAAACTGGATGCGTCAGCTCCGCTAATTCCGCATCGGTTTTTAACTGGTAAATTTGATTTGATAGCTGAAAAACGGCCAACCCACTGTTATTGGCTCTCAACCAGCGACCTTGAGCATCCTTGAAACAGATAAAATCCGGACTGCTATCAAGCAGATTACGCAACATACCTTCAGCATAAGACGAAGCATCTTCTGCAAAAAGTGAATCAGTAGCCGTGTGCTGTGTGACATCCGCCATAATAGATGCAACTTATTCAATAAGTTAATCGCACAGTCAGCGCCTTTAACTGCTAAGCGCGACTCCCCCTACTTAATTTTAGAAGCCTGTCATTGGCTCTAAAATCATCGTTGCTATAGAGAGAGAGTAGAACCTATACCAGCGCACGCCGTCAAGTGTTAACGAACTTTACGGTGGTACTCACCGGATACGCCAGTATCAGCACTGCAATCGAGGCCATCAAGCTAGGCGCAACGCATTATCTGGCCAAACCGGTAGATGCCGACGACATCCTCGCCGCGTTTGAAAAAACAGAAGGCAATAGCGCGATGGCAGTGGCGAATAACCCATTATCGGTGGCGCGTTTGGAATGGGAGCATATCCAGCGCGTATTGAGCGAACATGACGGCAATATTTCCGCAACAGCCAGGGCGTTAAATATGCACCGCAGAACACTGCAACGTAAATTAAACAAGAATCCGAGCAAAAAATAGCGGTCTAGCATTACACTAACACTATGTTACTCAACCGTCTTAACCACCACTTCAACACCCGCATACAAACAGGGAAAACGGGGCGATTGGCGCTTGAAATCAGCTTGGCATTGGCGATTAAATTTTTCTTGTTGTGGCTGTTGTGGGCGCTGTGCTTTGCTCACCCCGTCAACAAAGTCGAGCGCCAACAAGCGGTTACCCGCATTATTTTGAACCCTTAATTTGAATCACTAGGATCACCCATGCTGCCCTCCGCCGAAGTCGTTGATCTTTCCCGCTTGCAATTTGGCGCTACCGCCTTGTATCACTTCTTGTTTGTGCCGCTCACGCTGGGGCTGTCGTGGATATTGGTGATCATGGAGTCGGTGTACGTCATGACCGGTAAGCAGATTTACAAGGACATGACTAAGTTCTGGGGCAAGCTGTTCGGTATCAACTTCGCTATGGGCGTGACCACGGGCATCACGCTGGAATTTCAGTTCGGCACTAACTGGGCGTACTACTCGCACTATGTCGGCGACATTTTCGGCGCGCCACTGGCAATCGAAGGCATGATGGCGTTCTTCTTGGAGTCCACCTTTGTCGGCCTGTTCTTCTTCGGCTGGGACAGGCTGTCCAAGGAAAAACACTTGATGGTGACTTTTCTGGTAGCGCTCGGTTCCAACCTCTCCGCCTTGTGGATATTGATCGCCAACGCCTGGATGCAAAATCCGGTGGGTGCGGAATTCAACTTTGAAACCATGCGGATGGAAATGACTAATTTCGGCGCACTTCTTTTCAACCCGGTAGCACAGGTCAAGTTCGTACATACCGTGGCGGCGGGCTACACGGCGGCATCCATGTTCGTGTTGGGCATCTCAAGCTGGTATTTATTGAAGAAACGCGACACTGGCTTTGCCTTACGTTCTATCGCAGTAGCTTCTGGATTTGGTTTGGCTGCGATACTTTCAGTGATAGTACTGGGAGATGAATCCGGCTACACCACGGGCGAAGTGCAGCAAGTCAAGCTGGCAGCGGCTGAGTCGGAATGGCACACCGCGCCGCCGCCTGCGCCATTCACTGCGTTTGGCATCCCTAATCAAGAAATGGAGCGCACCGATTACGCTATCAGAATTCCCTATTTGCTAGGCTTAATCGCTACGCGCTCCACCGATGAAAAAGTGCTGGGCTTGATAGACATCAAGAACCAAAACGAAGCGCGTATTCGTAACGGCATCACAGCTTATAGTGACTTGCAACGCTTAAAGGGCGGTGACACCAGCGATGCCGCGCGCGCCGCTTTTGACAAAAACAAGGATGATTTAGGCTTTGGTTTGCTGCTGAAAAAATACACGCCTAACGTGGTGGATGCCACGGAAGATCAAATCAAGTTGGCGGCCAAAGACACTATTCCCAATGTGTTTGTGCTGTTCTGGTCATTCCGCGTCATGGTGGCGATGGGCTTCCTGATGTTATTTATCTTCGCCGCCTCGTTCTACTTCACCGTCAAGCGCAACATAGGCCAGCAAACTTGGTTGCTGCGGCTCGCCCTGTTCGCAATCCCCGCACCATGGATAGCAGCAGAAACTGGCTGGGTAGTCGCCGAAATGGGACGGCAGCCGTGGACGATTTCCGGCATTTTGCCCACACATCTCTCCAGCTCGTCACTCTCCACCGGCGACCTGTATTTCAGCCTGGCTGGGTTCATTGGCTTTTACACCATATTGCTGGTTATCGAGCTTTACCTGATGTTCAAGTATGCGCGGCTGGGGCCTTCCAGCCTGCATACAGGGCGTTATCATTTTGAAAAACCTGCGAACATTCCCTCTCACCTTGCGGGAGAGGGCTAGGGTGAGGGGAATGGCATGATTTTCGATTACGTAACCCTGAAACTCATCTGGTGGGCATTCATCGGCTTCCTCCTCATCGGCTTCGCCATCATGGACGGCTTCGACATGGGCGTGACTGCGTGGCTGCCGTTCCTGGGCAAAACCGACGACGAGCGCCGAGTTATCATCAATTCTGTTGGCCCGACTTGGGAAGGCAACCAAACCTGGCTAATCACCGCTGCTGGAGCCATTTTTGCCGCGTGGCCGTTAGCCTATGCTGCAGCCTTCTCCGGCCTGTATATCGCCTTGCTATTAGTGTTGTTCGCCCTGTTCTTTCGCCCGGTTGGTTTTGATTACCGCAGCAAATTGGCCGATCCACGCTGGCGCAACGCTTGGGATTGGGGTTTGTTTGCAGGTGGTGCAATCCCCGCGACCATATTTGGCGTAGCTTTTGGCAACCTGCTCATCGGCCTGCCGTTCCATTATGACGAAACTCTGCGTTCCTTCTATACCGGCAGCTTCTGGCAATTGCTCAACCCATTCGCTTTGCTATGCGGCGTGGTGAGTCTGTCCATGCTGATGATGCACGGTGCGATTTATTTGCAACTCCGCACCGATGGTGAAGTGCAAAAACGCGCATCCCAAGCCGCTGTGGCTGCGGGCGTTATTTGTGCGGCTACCTTTGCGTTGGCGGGTATCTGGGTAGCGTTTGGTATAGACGGCTACGTCATCACCTCCACACAAGACTTGAACGCCGCGCTCAACCCGCTCCATAAAACCGTAGAAAAAGTCGCTGGCGCATGGATGACCAACTACCGCACCACCCCTTGGATGCTGTTAGCGCCGTTGACCGGCTTTGTGGGCATTGCACTAGCTTTGTGGTCAGCCAACAAAAAACACGAAAAATTGGCTTTTCTGCTCAGCTCCACAGCCATCGCGGGCATTATCCTCACTGCCGGTTGCAGTATGTTTCCCTTCGTCATGCCTTCCAGTACTGACCCCGCAAGCAGTCTGACGCTATGGGATGCGGCTTCCAGCCATAAAACACTGGGCATCATGTTTGTGGTGGCGATCATTTTCTTGCCACTGATCATGGTCTACACCGCTTGGGTGTACCGCGTGATGCGCGGCAAAGTCACCATCCAGAGCATCAAGGACAACACGCATACGGCGTACTAGGAGAAAACAATGTGGTATTTCGCATGGATTTTGGGCGTAGGGTTGGCGCTGGCGTTTGGCATCATCAACGTCATGTGGCTAGAGGCTGAGCAACCTTTTGAAGATCAGGATAATTGATGATGCTAGAGATCAACACTACTGCAACGGCCACACTCACCACCGCAGAAAACGATCTAGCCAGCGCACTCGCACTAGAACCGCAAGATCACTACCCACAAGTATTTTCTACCTCGCGCATGATTGCGTTGATGGAGATTGCGGCATCGCGCGTGATGCATCCTGTGCTGCAAACCGGGCAATTGTCTGTCGGCGTAGACGTTAATATCACGCATCTGGCAGCAACACCACTCGACACGGCAGTCATAGCGAGCGCCACCTTTGTGGGCATGGAAGGCAAACTCTACAAATTCACCATTGAAGCCAGCGATGTGGGTGGCGTGATAGGAAAAGGGGAACATACACGGGCGGTTGTGGATGTAGAGCGGTTAGAACAAGGCGCAAGAAAGAGAAACCAGTTATAAAAAAAGCCCGCTAAAACAGCGGGCTTTTTATTGTCTGCCTTCCCAGAAAAAACAAGAAAGCAAGGAAGGAGACCTAGTACATTACAAGATTGGAATAATCAGCAACGCTACAATGTTGATGATCTTGATCAACGGGTTGATCGCAGGACCAGCGGTGTCTTTGTAAGGGTCGCCTACAGTGTCACCAGTCACGGCGGCCTTGTGTGCATCAGAACCCTTGCCACCAAAATGGCCGTCTTCGATGTACTTCTTGGCGTTATCCCACGCACCACCACCGGTGGTCATAGAAATAGCGACAAACAGGCCAGTCACAATCGTACCAATCAGCATACCACCCAGTGCTTGTGCGCCCAGCAGCTTGCCGACCAGGATTGGAGCCAGCACTGGCAGCAAGGAAGGAACGATCATTTCCTTGATGGCGGCTTTGGTCAGCATGTCCACAGCACGGGAGTAGTCCGGTTTCGCGGTACCTTCCATAATGCCGGGAATTTCTTTGAACTGACGACGCACTTCTACCACCACCGATGCGGCTGCACGGCCTACTGCTTCCATCGCCATTGCGCCAAACAGGTAAGGAATCATGCCGCCAATAAACAGGCCGACAATCACCATGTGGTTGGACAAGTCAAAGGTCGTTTCGCTACCACTGTGGATGCCCAATGCATGGGTGAAGTCAGCAAACAATACCAGTGCAGCCAAACCAGCAGAGCCAATGGCATAACCTTTGGTCACGGCCTTGGTGGTGTTGCCTACCGCGTCCAGCGGGTCGGTGATGTTGCGAATCTCTGGTGGCAATTGCGCCATTTCAGCGATACCGCCAGCGTTGTCGGTGATAGGTCCATAAGCATCCAATGCCACAATGATGCCGGCCATGGACAACATGGCAGTAGCTGCAATCGCGATACCATACAAACCAGCCAGATGGTGTGCCCCCAAGATGCCTAAGCAGATGACCAGCACTGGTGCGGCGGTGGACTTCATCGAGATTCCCAAACCTGCAATCATGTTGGTAGCGTGTCCGGTGGTTGAAGCCTGCGCTACATGCTGTACCGGAGCGTATTCAGTGGCGGTGTAGTACTCGGTAATCACCACCATGGCAGCGGTGACCGCCAAGCCGATGAGCGCCGCCAAGTAAATATCCATCGAAGTCATGGAGATACCGGTAGAAAGCGCTAGGTCAGCGATTTCAGCGTCGCCCATCATCTGCCTCGTAACGAAGTAGAAGGCGATAGCGGACAAACCACCAGCCACCATCAAGCCGCGATACAGCGCGTTCATGATCTTGCCGCCCTCACGTGCCTTAACGAAATAGGTGCTGATGATGGAAGCGACGATAGAAATACCGCCAAGCACCAACGGGAAAGTCATCGCATTAGCTGCGTGCGGCATCAACAAACCGCCCAGCAACATGGTAGCGATGATGGTCACAGCATAAGTTTCAAACAAGTCCGCCGCCATACCTGCGCAGTCGCCCACGTTGTCACCGACGTTGTCGGCAATCACCGCTGGGTTACGTGGATCATCTTCCGGAATGCCAGCTTCAACCTTACCCACCAAGTCAGCACCCACGTCTGCGCCTTTGGTGAAAATGCCACCACCCAAACGCGCGAATATGGAAATCAGTGAACTACCGAAAGCCAAGCCCACCAACGGCCCGGTAGCGACTTCGCCGCCATTAGCCATATTCAGCAAGAATGCATAGTAGCCAGCGACACCCAGCAGCCCTAGGCCAACCACCAACATGCCGGTGATGGCACCGCCACGGAATGCTACTTGCAGCGCGGCGTTGATACCACCATGCGCGGCTTGTGCGGTACGCAGATTGGAGCGCACCGAAATGTTCATGCCGATGTAGCCGGCGGCGGCTGACAGCAAAGCGCCCAAAGCGAATCCAACGGCAGTCAACATGCCTAAAGCTAGCCAAATAGCTATAAACAAAATCACACCAACGATACCAATTGCGGTGTACTGGCGGTTGAGATAGGCAGAAGCGCCTTCTTGAATCGCAGCTGCGATTTCGCGCATCCTGTCGTTACCAGTGGGCTGTGCCAGCACCCATTTGATTGTTACAGCACCGTAGACCAATGCGAGTACCGCACAAGCCAAAGCAAACATCAAACTTTGCGACATTATGAATTTCTCCCCTAAACATCGTGAATCGCCTTTTAATAACAAGGCTGGAATGGCGGCAACAAAACGCCCGCCCGTATCTTAAAGGAAGTGAGCGAGATGCAAAAGCCTAATTTTCAATATGCTTTATAAATATGGAGAGTTAGAACGCAGGTTTTTCTGCGGTGTTATTGAATCGTTCTACGCTGGCAAGGATTTCCGCTCTGGCTTCTTCTATGCCTACCCAGCCGTCAATCTTGACCCACTTACCCTTGTCTAGATCCTTGTAATGTTCAAAAAAGTGGGCAATCATGTTCAAGCGCCATTCGGAGACATCCTCATAGGTTTTAAGGTGTTTATACAAACCGCACACCTTATCCACCGGTACCGCCAACAGCTTGGCATCCCCGCCAGCCTCATCAGTCATTTTCAGCATCCCTAATGGACGGCAGCTTACCACTACGCCGGGCAGCAAAGGCACAGGTGTAATTACCAGCACGTCAGCAGGGTCGCCGTCGTCAGAGAGGGTATGCGGAATGTAGCCATAGTTGCAGGGGTACTGCATGGCTGTCCCCATGAAGCGATCCACAAAAATTGCGCCGCTTTCTTTGTCCACTTCATATTTGACAGGATCGCCCTGCATGGGGATTTCGATGATGACATTGAAGTCATCGGGAAGGTTTTTACCGCTAGGTACGTCTTTTAACGCCATGATGGATCCTAAATTATTTAATTTGGCTAATTATAAGGGATTTTGCTTCAATCCCTGATTAGCCGATTTAATACTGGCCACTATGGAAATGGCTAGAATTAATGCAATAAAGCTAAAGAGACATTAACACTGGCACATGATACCAGTATGAAACTCCCAGCTTTACGCCCACAAAAATCAAAGTGAAATAACGTACCCCATCCTTCCAGACTATAAATTTCTCACTTTGCAAACTAGCACCCACTCCAGCCTTGTGCAAACCAAGTTTCCATTAATGCATCACTGCGTTGCTTTCAGTGCAGCAATACGCTCCTCCAACGGGGGGTGGGTCATAAACAGGCGCATCAAACCGCTATTTCCGCCACTAATCCCAAACGCCGCCATTCTTTCCGGTAAAGGAGCCGTATGTACCGCTTGCAAACGCTCAAGTGCGGAAATCATATTCTGCTTGCTGGAAAGCGTTGCCCCGCCACGGTCGGCGCGGAATTCGCGTTGACGCGAGAACCACATGACGATGATAGAAGCCAGTATGCCCAGCACCAATTCAGAAATAATCATGGTGATAAAGAAAGCCGGTCCGGTACCACGCTCGGTCTTGAATACCACCTTATCCACGGTATAGCCGATGACACGCGACAGGAACATCACAAAGGTATTCACCACGCCCTGTATCAGCGCCAGCGTCACCATGTCGCCATTCGCCACGTGGGTAATTTCATGTCCCAATACGGCCTCGGCTTCTTGGCGTGACATGGACTGCAACAACCCTGTTGAAACCGCCACCAGCGCGTTGTCTCTGTTCATGCCAGTAGCAAAGGCGTTGACATCGCCAGTCTCGAAGATCGCCACTTCCGGCATGCCGATGCCCGCTTGCTTGGCCTGACGCGCCACGGTATCCACCAGCCATCTTTCCGTGGGATCGCTGGGTGTCTCTATCACCACTGCACCCACCGACATCTTGGCCATCCATTTGGACAGCATCAGCGAGATGAACGAGCCGCCCATACCCATCACGAGGGCGAAAGTGAACAGTGCATTCAAGTTCAAGCCATTAGCGTTGAGGTAAGGCTCTACGCCCAGCAAGCGCATGGTGACCGAAAGCACCGCGACAATGGCGAGGTTGGTGAGTAAAAATAGAAAAATACGTTTCATTGTGGTTTCCTTCCCAATAAAAACTAACTACCAGCTCCGTGCTTCTTATCACCGCCCAGCTTATCCATGACGGCAAAACACAAACCTGAGAATAAAAAGGTGACGTGGATGCCCACTTTCCACCATAGGTCATGGTCGGTAAGTGTCGCCACGTTGACAAAAGCCTTCAGCAACTCGATACCAGAAATCGCAATAATCGAGCTTATCAGCTTCATTTTCAGATCAGCAAAATCTACGTGTCCCATCCAGTCAGGACGGTCTTCATGGTCGCCGGTATCAATTTTGGAAACGAAATTTTCATATCCGGCAAAGATGATAATAAACATCAGGTTGGCCACCAGCACCAGATCCACCAAAGACAGTACGCCAACCACCACACCGCCTTCGCTGCCCATCACCATATGGATCAAGTGTGAAAACTCAATGCAAAAATACCACAGCAACACTGCCACCGAGCCCACTAAACCCAGGTAAAAAGGGGCTAGCAACCAACGGCTGGCAAACAGGAATTTTTCTAAAATCAGTTCAATAGCTTTCATGCGGACTCCATCATTGATTGATTACTAAGATTGGGGGCTGACAAATAAGTTTCAAGAGATAGTACGATGAAATATGTGACAAGAAATATATGACAAAAATCGAGCACGCCTCATCGGCAGCGGTGAGAAATCCTAACCAAGCACCTCAAACCTTCCCAGCGCGGAGTCATACGCCACCAGCTCCCCGGCTTGAATATCAAAATACCAACCGTGCAGCGTCAATACGCCTTGCTCCACGCGCTGTTTAATCCACGGAAACGTCAGCAGGTTTTCCAACGAAACTAGGACGGCAGCTTCCTCGCACGCGCACAACTGCTCTTGCGGTGAGGCATTAGGCAGCTCCGCCAGCACGCGCTCTTTGGCTCGTGCCGCGATGTTGACCCAATTCACAATAAACTCACCCGGCACGCTGGACGGAATACCGTTCATCAACGCATGTACGCCGCCGCACTGGCTATGCCCCAGCACAATCAAATGCTTGACGCTAAGCGCGCACACGCCGAACTCCAGCGCGGTACTCACGCCATGCAGGCCGCCGCCGCTTTCATACGGTGGCACCAGATTGGCGACGTTACGCACCACAAACAAATCGCCAGGTTCGCAATCGGTAATAATGGCCGGATCAACGCGTGAATCAGAACATGCAATCACCATCGCACTAGGGTTCTGACCTTGTTTGAGGGTTTCAAAAAGCTCCTGGTTACGGCCAAAATAGCCCGCTTGAAAGCGTTTAAACCCCGTCACAAATTTAGAGATGTCTGTCATGTCAGTTTTCCAAAGTTAATTCCACCGCTAAACGGCATTCTTGAATAATTTCCGCCGGGGTGAGTTTAACCGCCAACCACACCAGCAAGGGAATGATCACCAGCTCATCGAGCTGCCCCAACACCGGGATAAAGTCGGGGATCAAATCAAACGGCATCAACAAATAAGCAATCGCCATGCCTAGCAAGGCTTTGGGTAGCCATGGTGTAGCGGGATGCTTGAGTACCAATTGATAAACAGCTAACTCCTGCTTGAATTTAGCCGCAATCTGTTTAACCCCGTTATGTTTCAACCCTATTAAATAGTGCGGCCTGTGAGTTGCTTAAACGCCTCGCGGTACTTTTCACTGGTTCTGGCCGCCACATCGGCAGGAAGTTCCGGTGCCGGCGACTGTTTGTTCCAGCCGGAAGACTCCAGCCAGTCACGCACATACTGCTTGTCAAAGCTGGGCGGGTTACTGCCCACCTTGTATTGGTCGGCAGGCCAGAAGCGCGAAGAATCAGGAGTCAACGCCTCATCTATCAGGTACATCGTACCAGTACTGTCAAGTCCGAACTCGAACTTGGTATCGGCGATGATGATGCCCTTGGTCAGCGCAAATTCTGCCGCTGCTTTATAAAGCGCAATCGCCGAATCGCGTACCTTTTCAGCCAAATCCTTACCGACTAGTAAAACAGTCTGTTCAAAGGTGATGTTCTCGTCATGCGTGCCAAGCTCTGCCTTGGTCGAAGGAGTGAAGATAGGCTGCGGCAACTTGGACGCCTCCTGCAATCCCGCAGGCAGCGGGATGCCACACACCGTGCCGGACTTCTGGTATTCCTTCCACCCCGAACCCACCAGATAACCGCGCACTACGGCTTCAATGGGTAGCGGCTTCAGCTTTTTCACCACGACGGCACGGTCGCCAAGCTGTGCGTGTTCAGCTTTGTCCGCCACCACGGATTCCGGTGCGATGCCAGTCAGGTGATTGGGGATGATGCCGGAGAGCTTATCGAACCAGAAATTGGCGATCTGCGTCAGCACTGCGCCCTTGCTTACAATTGGGGTGGGTAGAATGACATCAAAAGCCGACAATCGGTCAGTGGTGATAATGAGCATTTTGTCCGCGTCTATATCGTAAATGTCGCGCACCTTGCCTTTGTTGATAAGGGGAAGGCCTTTGAGACTAGATTGCAGTAACGGCGTACTCATTATTGGTGTTTACTTCTCGAAGCGAGGAGACCGAATTATAAACTACGAACAACTTATTTCACCGTTTCGTCGCCATCCAGATCCAGCGCACCTTCTTGAAACACCCTGCTGGCGCGAATGTCTTCAGCTTCCAGGGTCATCAGGTCTATCTTACGCAGATTTTTGTTACGGCTGCCGAACAAACGGTTGGCTTGGCGCAGTCTTGCCCTATCTAGTGCATTACGCACCGAGCGGGCGTTGGCGAAGTGACCTAGTTTCATACGTAGCGGAATGTATTCGGCAAAGGCTTTTTCGGCCTCGGCACTGAAGCGATAATTCTGCGCGGCCAGCATCAGTTTGGCGATTGCCAGCAACTCATCTGTGCCGTAGTCGGGGAAATCCACGTGGTGCGCGATGCGGGAGCGCATGCCGGGGTTGCTTTGAAAAAACTGGTTCATGCGGTTTTGATAACCGGCGAGTATCACCACCAGGTCGTCACGGTTGTTTTCCATCACTTGCAGCAGGATTTCGATGGATTCCTGCCCGTAATCGCGCTCGTTTTCCGGCTTGTAGAGGTAATAGGCTTCGTCTATGAACAACACGCCGCCCATCGCCTTTTTCACTACTTCTTTGGTTTTTGGGGCGGTGTGGCCGATATATTGACCGACCAGATCGTCGCGTGTTACCGAAATCAGATGCCCTTCACGCACATAGCCCAAACGCTTCAAAATCTCCGCCATACGCAGCGCCACCGTGGTTTTGCCCGTGCCGGGGTTGCCGGTAAAACACATGTGCAGACTAGGCGTTTCTGAAGTCAGCGCAAACTGCTTACGCAACCTATCTACCAGCAACAGCGCGGCGATTTCACGGATGCGGGTTTTGACTGGCTTGAGGCCTATTAACTCACGATCTAGTTTATCCAGCACTTCCTGGATGTTGGACGCTTGAAACTCGGCCTCAAGGTCAACGGTGGTTTCGTCTGAAATTGCTTGTTCACTCATCATAAGACTTTCAACTCCTTCCCCTGCAAAGGGGGAAGGCTGGGATGGGGGTGAAAAACTGCTTAACACATGACACTTTCGACCCCCACCCTAAGCCCTCCCCCTACCCGAGGGAGGGGATTTTTAATACCGCTCGCCTTCTGGCTTGTCGGTGGCATAGGAATGGATGGTGTAGCGAATGTTGCGGCCATCGGTTTCCTGACGCACCAGACCAAAGCCAGGCTCATTTTTGGGACGATTGACGATGTAGGACATGGTCGGACTCTCTACCCCGTACACCGAGCTAAACGCCATGACGCGGATATAGTGATTAGGGAAAGTCTTACGGCAGTTATTGATTTCCATCAATATCCCTGCAGGGTCTTTCAGGTCAAACATCGGCGCGCCGAACATTTCCCAATAAGTATTGCGCGGATGCGGATCGTCGGTATATTCCACCGAAATCGCCCAGCCTTTGCTCAGCGCGTATTTGATTTGCTTGGTAATTTGCTCGTCCGTCAGCGGCGGCAGAAAAGAAAACTGCCCTTGGGTGACGATGCCGTTAGGATTGGTCATCATGATTAGATTCTCCTCGAATTAGTTAGCAGCTTAAAGTCTTAGAAGCTGGTGGTTGCGGTAGGCACAAAGTCAGCCGTGTCGGTGGATTCATAGTTGAAGGTGATGTCCTTCCACGTATCAATCGCCGCACGCAACGGGCTGCACCATTTAGCAGCATCCAGCAGAATCTGCGGGCCTTCGTTCCAAATATCGCGGCCTTCGTTACGCGCCAGCACCATCGCTTCCAGCGCCACGCGGTTGGCTACTGCACCCGCTTGAATACCCTCTGGATGGCCGATAGTCCCGCCGCCGAATTGCAACACCACGTCGTCGCCCAAATAGGTCAGCAATTGGTGCATTTGCCCCGCGTGAATACCACCGGAAGCCACTGGCATACACTTGTTGAGCGAAGCCCAGTCTTGCTCGAAGAACAGACCATGTTCCAAATTTTGTGGTGTGTGCGTGTCGAGCAGCGTGTCGTAGAAGCCCTTAATCATCGCAGGGTCGCCTTCCAGCTTGCCCACCACGGTTCCGGCGTGAATGTGATCCACACCTGCCATCCGCATCCATTTACAAATCACGCGGAAATTCATGCCGTGATTCTTTTGACGGGAATAGGTCGAGTTACCCGCGCGGTGCAAGTGCAGAATCATGTCGTTCTGACGTGCCCAGATGGCCATGGATTGAATCGCGGTATAGCCAATCACCAAGTCAATCATGATGATGACCGAGCCTAAACTCTTGGCGAATTCTGCACGACGGTACATTTCTTCCATCGTGCCAGCGGTCACATTCAGATAGTGGCCTTTGACCTCGCCCGTCGCAGCGGATGCTTTGTTGACGGCATCCATGCAATACAGAAAACGATCGCGCCAGTGCATGAAAGGTTGCGAGTTGATGTTCTCGTCGTCTTTCATGAAGTCCAGCCCGCCCTTGAGTCCTTCATACACCACGCGGCCATAGTTACGGCCTGAGAGACCCAACTTAGGCTTGGTGGTCGCGCCCAGCAAAGGACGGCCAAATTTGTCTAGTCTTTCTCTTTCTACAACCACACCCGTCGCAGGCCCTTGGAAAGTCTTGAGGTAGGCCACAGGGATACGCATATCTTCCAAACGCAGCGCCTTCACTGCCTTCATGCCGAACACGTTGCCGATGATGGAAGCGGTCAAATTGGCGATAGAACCTGGTTCGAACAGATCCAGCTCATAAGCAATGTAAGCAAAAAACTGCGCTTCGGTTTTGGTGCCCTCGCCGGTGTTAGGCACGGGGTCTACTCTATAAGCTTTAGCGCGGTACATCTCGCAAGCCGTTAATCTATCCGTCCATACCACCGTCCAAGTGGCGGTAGAAGATTCACCAGCAACCGCTGCCGCGATTTCTTCCGGGTCATGTCCGGCATGTGGCGTGATACGGAACATCGCCAACAAATCGGTATCTTTGACTTGGTAATCAGGCTGCCAATAGCCCATTTTCTTGTAAGGCAGAACCCCTGCTTTATAACGCTCAGCGCCTTCCTTCATCGTTTCAGATGCCATGACTTCCTCCAAAAAAATAATAATAAATTGATGGCCGTTTAGACGACCTTGACATGCACTATAGAGGACTTATAGCATAAGATAAAATAAATTGTTTTTATACTAACGATAGCATTTAACTTATGATAAATTCCGCCGCGTTATGCTCAATTTAACACTCAGACAATTACGTGTGTTTGAGGCTGTCGCCAAGCACTTGAGTTACTCGCGTGCTGCAGAAGAATTACATCTCACGCAGCCTGCCGTCTCTATGCAAATCAGGCAGTTAGAAGATGTCGCTGGTCTGCCGCTATTCGAGCAGCTAGGCAAAAAAATCCATTTAACTGAGGCCGGCAAAGAGTTTCTGCACTACAGCAACAGCATCCTGCAACACTTGAGCGAAGCAGAGACCATGCTCGCCGAATTCAAAGGCATGAGCGGTAAGCTCAACATCAGCGTGGCCAGCACCGCCAGCTACTTTACCCCGCAACTACTGGCTGAATTCTGTCAGCGCCACACACAAGCTACCGTCAACCTGAGCGTCACCAACCGCGAAACTTTACTGCAGCGCTTGAGCAACAACGAAACCGACATGGCCATCATGGGTCGCCCACCCGACGCGCTGAACGTGGACGCGACACCGTTTATGGAAAATCATCTGATCATCATCGCGCCGGTCAACCACCCCTTGGCCGATGAGCGCAACATCCCCCTGTCGCGCCTCGCCGAAGAGACTTTCTTGGTACGCGAACAAGGTTCAGGTACACGCATTACCATGGAACGTTTTTTCGCCGAAAAGAACATCCACCTCACCACCGGCACCGAAATGAGCACCAATGAGGCCATCAAGCAAGCAGTGCAAGCAGGCATGGGGCTGGGAATTTTGTCGTTACATACGGTTTCTTTGGAACTGGAAACAGTGAGGCTCAAGGTGCTGGATGTGCAAAACTTCCCCATCCAGCGCCATTGGTATGTGGTGCATCGCAAAGGCAAGCGCTTGAGTAACGTAGCACAAGCCTTTAAGGAGTTTTTGCTGCAAGAACATGCGGCTTAAAGCCTTGCCATCCGCGCCGTTGAACAAGGCTTGACAGGCGATGGATTCCTCCATTAAAGTTGCAAGGCTATATCAACCTGCATATGGTTTCGTTTTTTCGCTTTTAATAATTTTTTACTCGGAGATTTCATCATGGCAATGACGCAAATGGCATTAGATTCACTGGATTTCGACGGTACCGTGGCACTGGCTACCAAGGTAGCTCCTCACGTGGACATTCTTGAAATTGGTACCCCATGCATCAAGCACAACGGTATCAAGATGCTGGAAACCCTGAAGGCTAAATTCCCAAATAACAAAATCCTGGTCGAC
>JANYIK010000056.1 GCA_025362115.1 Methylophilaceae bacterium | reverse complement strand
GCTACGACTTGGTGTCGCTACTGAAAGATGCCTACATCGAGTGGGAAGAAGAACAAATTCTCGATTGGGCGATACGCTACTGGGAAGACGCGCGCAAAGCCAGTTTGCCGGTGCCTGCGGATTTTTCCGATTTCTACCGTGACTTCGAGTGGATGGGCGCGCAACGCCACATCAAGATTTTGGGCATCTTCGCACGGCTGTATCATCGAGACGGCAAGGATGGTTACTTGAAAGACCTGCCGCTGGTGATGAAATATCTACGTAAAACCTGCGAGCGCTACAGTGAATTGCGACCCCTGCTGCGCCTGCTGGACGAGTTGGAACCGCAGCAAACTTCGACCGGATTAACTTTTTGATGAAAGCAATGATTCTGGCTGCCGGTCGTGGCGAACGCATGCGGCCACTCACCGACCACACGCCCAAACCTTTGCTGCAAGCGGGTGGCAAGCCGCTCATCGTGTGGCATATCGAAAAGTTAGCAAAAGCAGGATTCACCGAAATCGTCATCAATCACGCCCATTTAGGGGCGCAGATAGAAGCCGTGCTGGGCGATGGCCATGCATTTGGCGTGACGATTCAGTACTCACCAGAAACAGAAGCTTTAGAAACCGCAGGCGGTATCGCCAACGCCCTGCCCTTGCTGGGTGACCAGCCATTTCTGGTGATCAACAGTGACATTTTTTGTGACTATGATTTTGCAAGCATCAAGCCAATTGCCAAGAATTTACTAGCTTGGCTGGTACTGGTAGATAATCCCGCACACAACGCGGCTGGCGACTTTTCTCTGCGTGACTCGGAAGTGGCGGATGACGGTGATGCCACGCTGACTTTCAGCGGCATAGGCGTGTATCACCCGCAATTATTTGCCAGCGTGGAACGCGGGGCTAAAGCTAAATTAGCGCCGCTATTGCGGCAAGCAATGCTGTCACACCAAGTCGGGGGAATACATTACCAAGGAAGCTGGCTGGATATTGGTACGCCGGAGCGCTTGGCAGAATTGGATAAAAGTCTACGTTAGGCTGCAATTAAGCTCTACGCCGTTTCCCGCTGGGTCGCGGAAGAATATCTGTTTGATGTTGGTTTGTGCTACAAAACGAATGGTGTATTCGATATCGTGCGTCTTGAGGTGAGCTTCCATGGCATCAGCATCGTCGCAAGTAAACGCGGCGTGGTCAAAAGTAGTAGCAACAAAGGTTTGGCGCTTTTCATCCGCACTGCACTCGCTCAAGTGCAGCACGTCTGTACCGCCGGCGTACAGCCAGTAACCGAAAGTACGAAAAGCTGGGCGTTCACCTTCAATCAAACCCACTACCGTGCAGTAAAAATTTCTTAACTCATCCAGCAAGGCGCGGGGGGCGCGAAGGTTGTAGTGGTTGAATCCGGTGACCGGCATTACTTAACGCGGTAAGGCGCAAGCTTCTTTGGCCATGCGGGTGATTTCTGCCCAATTGCCTTGCTGCATGAGCGCCGCAGGGGTGAGCCATGAACCGCCCACGCACACCACATTACTCAGCGAGAGCAGTTGCGGTGCGTTCTCCAGCGATACACCGCCAGTTGGGCAAAACTGCACGTCGGTAAACGGGCCACCCCAAGCCTTGAGCAGTGCCGATCCTCCAGCTTGCATGGCGGGGAAGAATTTAAGCTGTTGAAAACCATCTTCTTGCGCCAGCATGATTTCACTGCTGGTGGCTACACCAGGCAACAAAGCAATTCGCATCTCCTTGCAGGCATGGCCGACCGCTTTAGTGTAACCCGGGCTAACCATAAATTTGGCACCCACTTCGGCAGCAGTTTCAGCATCCTTGGCGCTACGCACAGTACCTGCGCCCACAATGGCCTCTGGCACTTCTTTGGCAATGGCACGTATGCAGGCCAGCGCCACCGAGGTACGCATGGTCACTTCCAACATGCGTATTCCGCCCGCCACCAAGGCTTTGGCCATAAGCACGGCATGAGCTACGTCGTTCAATACGATAACCGGGATCACCGGTGCGTCTTGCATTACTTCCAATGCGGTAAGTTTCATATCCAAATCCTTATAACCAAGTGCAACCTCCTTCTTCAGGGGTTAGCGCGTTGTTACGCATGCCAGCAAATAATTCACGCCCCATGCCGATACCATTGGCCTCGCGCAGTTCCTTGGGCATCTCTGCCAAATCTCTAGAATCCCACTCCTCCGCATTCACCAGCACTTCCAAACGGCCAGTCAGTGCATCCAGGCGTATCAAGTCGCCATCCCGTACTTTGGCCAGCGGGCCGCCCGCAGCCGCTTCTGGCGATACGTGTATCGCCGCCGGAATCTTGCCCGATGCACCGCTCATGCGACCATCGGTCACCAATGCCACGTCATAACCTTTACTTTGCAGAGCTTTCAGCGGCGGCGTGAGTTTGTGTAATTCCGGCATGCCGTTGGCCTTAGGTCCTTGCCAGCGCACCACGCATACCGCGCTGCTATTGAGCGCACCAGTAGAAAAGGCGTGGAGTAGCTCTTCTTGTGAATTAAATACACGAGCTGGCGCTTCAATCACATGCAATTCAGACGGCACGGCCGAAATCTTGATCACGCTACGCCCCAAATTGCCTCGTAACACCTTGATACCGCCGTTGGAACTAAAAGGATCTTTCACTGGACGCACCACAGAATCATCTTTGGATATGCCCGTGGTGTTCCAAATAATTTTGTCATTTTGCATCTCTGGAATCGCGGTGTATTCACGAATCCCGCCCGCCCGCACCGTCAACACTTCTTCGTACATCAGTCCCGCATCCAGCAATTCGCGAATCACATAGCCTGGCCCGCCCGCTTCTTGGAAAGCGTTGACATCGGCCTCACCATTGGGATAAACGCGAGCAATCAGCGGCACTACGTCGGACAAAGTACAGAAATCATCCCAGTTGATATCAATGCCAGCCGCGCGAGCCACGGCCACCCAATGAATCAGATGATTGGTCGAACCCCCGGTTGCCAGCAGTGCCACCATGGCATTAATAATGCATTTCTCATCAACCAAACGCCCAATCGGGGTGTAAGTTTTACTTTGGGTAATATTAAGTACGCTACGTACCGCTTCGCGCGTGAGTTCAGCGCGGAACTCACTACCCGGATTGATGAATGCTGTGCCTGGCACGTGTAAACCCATTGCTTCTAAAAGCATCTGGTTACTGTTTGCCGTTCCGTAAAAAGTGCAAGTACCTTGCCCATGGTAGGCTTTGGACTCCGCCTCCAGTAGCTCTTGACGACCCACCTTACCTTCTGCCGCCAGCACTCGCATGTGAGATTTCTCACTATTGGATAAGCCTGTCGTCATCGGTCCGGCAGGAACAAATACGGTAGGCAGATGACCAAAATGCAACGCGCCTATCAGCAACCCCGGTACGATTTTGTCGCACACTCCCAACATCAAAGTCGCGTCAAATACGTCGTGACTCAATCCCACTGCGGTGGCCATGGCGATTACGTCACGACTGAACAAACTCAATTCCATGCCTGGCATACCCTGTGTGATGCCATCACACATCGCCGGAACGCCACCCGCCACTTGTGCTGTGGCACCATGCTTGCGCGCTTCGGTTTTAATCAAATCTGGATAGCCCTGAAACGGTGCATGTGCCGAAAGCATATCGTTGTAGGCCGTGATAATCGCCACGTTGGGCGCACGCTCGGTCACTACTCTGAGCTTGTCATTGGCGGGCATCGCGGCAAAAGAATGTGCCACATTGGCACAACCCATACGATCAACACCCTTAAACCGATTGGCCATAGCGCCAAGCTGTTTCAAATAGGTGCGTCTGGAATTTTCACTACGCTCGCGGATGCGATTAGTGACGGTCAATACGGTTGGATTCATAATTCTTAATGCACCAGATTAGTTTTCCCAATAGTACCGCGAATCGGGGCAATTTAGCAATTTCCAAGTCTAAACTCATATGGTCTAGCAATTGATGTCTGCGTTAAGGCTAACCCCGACGTTCCTCAACTTTGCCATCGATAGCGATAATAACCGCACTGGTCAGCCCCAGAAAAATTCCGTGTTCCACCACGCCAGGGATAGCATTCAACGCCGCATTCAGCCGCTCTGCGCTCATGCCGGCATCAAATGTCATGTCCAGAACCAAGCTACCATGCGAGGTCATCGCCAAGCCGTCTTTGCTAGCTGTTGGTCGCAAGTCACCACGCCCACCCATGGCTTCCAGGCTGCGTTTTGCCAGCTGCCAAGCAAAAGGAATCACTTCAATAGGAATCGCAAACTTTTCTCCTATGCGGCTCACCAGCTTGCTTTGATCCACCAGCACCAAAAACTGATCCGCTGCCTTCGCCATCAACTTTTCGCGCACCAAATCCGAACCTCGACCTTTAAGCAAAGTCATGTCCGGCGTGACTTCGTCCGCGCCATCCACATACAAATCGAGACGCGAGAAATGCTCGATAGAAATCAGTGGCAAACCTAATGATTGCGCTTTGATGGTACTCACTACCGAACTTGAAGCCGCGGTCACTTTTAAGCCTTGCTCATTGCGCCGCCTAGCTAGCGCCTCGATGAACAAGTTGGCGGTAGAGCCTGTGCCTAAGCCCACCACCATACCGTCTTTCACCAAATTCGCCGCATGTAGCGCCACCAATTCTTTATCACTCATAACGCTCTCCTCACCACAAAAACTCGCCTTATGCGAAACACACAGGCTACCTCTTTTTCATTGTGAGATTCAAGTAAAAACACGGAACAAAAACGCGATATACATAAAATTTCATTTATTTGCTATTAAAACATTTTTATAATAATATTTTGCTTTATTTACATTTATTAGAATTCATGAAACTCGGTCACGCCATACGCAAACAACGCAAGTCGCTCAATTTAACCTTGCAGCAACTCGCACAGCTAGTTGAGGCAGACAGTGGCAACTTATCTCGCATTGAGCGTGGCGCTCAGGGAGTTTCTGAGACCTTGTTGCACAAGCTTTGCGTGGCTCTTAGCTGCACACCATCGCAACTTTACGCACAATCTGAAAATGCGTTTAGCGCAAATAATAGATTAAATCTCACGCAACCGCAGGAGTTCGTGCGTTGGTTTCGCTCTGTCGCCCCTTACATTCACACTTTCGGCGGACGTACTTTTGTCATCGCATTTGGTGGCGAGGTGATAGAAGAAGGCCAGTTCGTCGCGTTATCGCACGATTTGAATCTTCTCGCCAGTTTGGAAGTACGGCTAGTGCTTGTGCATGGAGCACGGCCGCAGATTGAATCCAAGCTCAAACGTAGCAAACTTGAAACCAAGTTGATACAAGGGTTACGTGTTACCGACGACATTACGATGGAAGCGGTCAAGGAAGCTAACGGTGCTATTCGCGTAGAAATTGAGGCATTGCTTTCTATGGGGTTGGTAAATTCGCCGATGGCGGGCGCTGATATTCGCGTCGCCAGCGGTAATTTTGTGACTGCCAAGCCACTGGGCGTGTTGGATGGCGTAGATTTGCAACATACTGGAGAAGTCCGCAAAGTAGACGCTGTCGGCATACAAAAACGGCTGGATGACGGCGAACTGGTGCTGCTGTCACCGCTTGGGTTTTCACCTACGGGTGAGGTATTCAATTTGTCGTTGGAAGATGTGGCAGTGAATGCTGCGATTGCGTTGGATGCCGATAAGCTGATTTTTCTGATGGATGCCTCTGGCGTACATAATCTGCGCGGTGAGTTGCTGCGTGAGATGACCGCGGACAAGGCCAGAAATCTGCTACGTCATGTTGAAACTAACGCTGAAAAAACTATCAGCGAAGATGAAGCCTACTACTTGCCCGCCGCCATCAAGGCATGCGAGCAAGGGGTGGCGCGCACCCATCTCATCAGCCGCCATACCGATGGCGCCATCATTCAAGAGTTGTTCACTCACGACGGCATAGGCACGATGGTGACCGAAATCGCACTGGAATCCATGCGCCCCGCGCAGATTGACGATGTGGGCGGTATCTTGCAACTCATCGAACCCTTGGAAAACGAAGGCGTGCTGGTGCGGCGCGGGCGCGAGCGCATAGAAATGGAAATCGACCATTTTGTAGTAATGGAACACGATAAACGCATCATCGGTTGTGCAGCTTTGTATCCATTTGCAGATGAGCAGAAAGCTGAACTCGCCTGCATGGCGATGGATGCATCCATGCGCGGTGGCGGCCGGGGCGAAAAGCTGCTGCATTACTGCGAGGAACAAGCCATGGAACGCGGGATTAAATCCCTGTTCGTACTCACCACGCGCACAGCACACTGGTTCATAGAGCGTGGCTTCGTCGAAGCCGATGTTTCCGCTCTACCCGAAGCACGGCAACAGTTGTACAACTTGCAGCGGCGGTCTAAAGTGTTCATTAAGCAACTTTAGAATCAGACCATAATGGATCAGCTTGCGACATCACAACCCCGCGTGACCATACTGATGATAGCGCGTGAACGCCACGCTCTGACCGAGGCGGCAATTGAATGCGTAGTCGCCAACACACCCAAACCCTATCGCCTGATTTATACCGATGGACAAACTCCGGAATGGCTATGGCAGCGCCTAGAGCAACGCGCGACGGAATGGAATTTGGAATTGGTGCGGCATGATGAGAAACTCTGGCCAAACCAGCTTCGTAACCGTGTGCTGGATTCCATTACCAGCGATTATTTTGTGTGCCTGGATAACGACGTCATGGTGTCACCCGGCTGGCTGGAAAATCTAGTTGCCTGCGCCGATGAAACCAATGCCGGCATGGTCGGGCCGCTGTATTTGTGGGGAGATGGTCAACATCAACCCAAGATTCACATGTCCAGCGGCAGCCTTACCCATATCCATACGCCACAAGGCATGGTAATGGTAGAACACCACGATCTGGTCAACGCTTATCCCGATCAAGTGGCGGCGCAGTTAATACGCAAACCCTGCGACTTTGTGGAGTTTCACTGCATGCTGCTGCGTACCGAAGTGCTGCAGAAAATGGGTGGACTGGATGCCAACATTCTCAATGTACACGAACACATAGACACCGCGCTCAGCGTCAAACAACAAGGCTACGAGGTTTACACCGAGCCCGCCGCGCAAATCAACTATCTCGCTTACGCGCCTTATATGCTGGATGACATCCCCGTGCATCGCTGGCGCTGGGCAGAAGCGCCGACAGAAACCAGTATTCGCAATTTCTGCCAAAAATGGCATGTCTTGGACGAGCAGCAGGGGTTTGAAGGCGTACGCAATCTAGCGAAAAAACTGGTGATGGATATTGACCCCATCCGCCTTGATGCGATGGCGAGACCCGAACTTGGCTTAGCAATGGGGCGTGAGGCGTTGCGGCAAACGCGTTCGGATTTGCTGGATCAAGCCGCAGCATGTGGCTACCTAACACACGAAATCAAACAACTAAGCGATGCTTACCGATTGGCGCAAGCAGTGACCGACGGCGGTTACCGCCCTTGCGGCAGGCCATTTGTGAACCATCTAGTCGGCACTGCCAGCATACTGATACGTTATGGCTTCAAGCTGGAAATCGTACTCGCTGGAATGTTGCACACGCTGTATAGCCACGGGATGCAACATGCCAGCGATGTGCCAGCCGCA
>JANYIK010000202.1 GCA_025362115.1 Methylophilaceae bacterium | reverse complement strand
CGTTCGTGGTGAGTGTTCTCCGTTCGTATCCTTCGATATAGCGGCTTCGCCGCTTACTCAGGACGAACGGAGAATGTATCGAACCACATTTTCCACTCCCAGGAAGTTAAGTATATAAGCCCCTTTTTTTATTCTTCCGCGGTTACTCTCCAGCAATCGTCATATTGTTTACCAGTATCGAGCCGCACTGCTTGGAACCCTGCACCAGCACGTCATTTCCCACTGCCGAAATACCTAAGAACATGTCTTTCAGATTCCCAGCGATGGTGATTTCTTCCACTGGATGTTGAATTTCGCCATGCTCTACCCAGAATCCTGCCGCACCACGCGAGTAGTCGCCGGTAACCATATTGATGCCGTGACCTAGAAGCTCGGTCACCAATAGGCCTTTACCCATTTCTTTGATAAGTCCGTCCAAATTCTGTGCGCCACTTTTTATGATCAAGTTATGGTTGCCGCCCGAGTTTCCTGTGGTAACCATGCCCAGTTTGCGTGCCGAATAACTGGAAAGCACGTAGCCTTGCAGCACACCGTCAACTACCAATTCACGGTCTTGTGTGGCTACACCTTCACCGTCAAAGGCGCTACTGGCCAGCCCTTTGGCTAAGAATGGCCGTTCGCTGATGTTGACGATGGACGAGAATACTGGCTTACCTAAGTAATCCAGCAAAAATGAAGATTTGCGGTACAAATTGCCGCCAGAGATGGCGCTCACCAGATGTGAAATCAAGCCAGAAGCCAAGCTTGCTTCAAATAAAACGGGTGCTTGTTGGGTAGGAATCATGCGCGAACCGAGTCGGCGCACAGTGCGTTCACCGGCTTTGCGGCCCACGCTAACGGCACTTTCCATATCGCCTGCGGCGCGCGCCGAGGTGTACCAGTAATCGCGCTGCATTGCGTCTTCCTGTTCGGCAATCACCGAGCAGCTGATGCCGTGACGCGAGGTGGGATAACCCTGACAAAATCCGTGACTATTGGCATAGGCAAACAAACTTTCGTGCGCCGAAACACTAGCACCTTCGGAGTTATTGATGCGTTTGTCAGTAGCAATGGCGGCGGCCTCGCACTCTCGCGCCAGTTGAATTGCTGCATCCACCGAAATATCCCAAGGGTGATAAAGGTCAAGTTCACGTGTGGTTTTTGCTAGCAGATTGGCATCCGCCAAGCCGCAGAAAGGGTCTTGCGCGGTATAGCGTGCAATGCTGCAAGCCGCCAGCACCGTGTCTTTCAACGCTTGCGGGGAAAGGTCAGAAGTGCTGGCATTGCCGCGTTGCTGGCCGAAATAGACGGTGACGGATAGGCCTTTGTCGCGGTTGTATTCTATGGTTTCAACTTCATCCAAACGCACCGAAATACTCTGCCCGAAGCTCAAGCTGATTTCGGCCTCTGCGGCGCTGGCCCCTGCCAGTTTGGCCTGCTGCAATACATCTTGGGTGAGTTGCTTGAGTTGGTCTAAATTGAGGCTAAAACGAGTGTCTTGCATGAGTAGCTTTGAGAAAAGGCATTTAAGAAAGCTGATATGATACCCGACCATGAGCGTACAGCCCGAATTTTCAGAAATGCCCGAGGAGATTAGCAAAACCCAACAGAAGCAGTTGATGCACGATTTGCAAGTGCTGGGTGAAGCGTTAGTCGCATTGCCCATCGCTAAGCTCAAGCAAATTGAGATGCCGGACAACCTGCGCGAAGCAATTATGGATGCACAGCGCATCACCGCCCATGGCGGTAGAAGGCGGCAGTTACAATATGTGGGTAAGCTGATGCGGAATGTCGACCCAGAGCCGATTCAGCATAAATTAGACCAATGGAACGGTAATCACAATGCGGAAACCGCGCGGTTGCATAAATTGGAAAACTGGCGGCAGCGTCTGATAGAAGACGATGCTGCACTATCCGAGTTTTTAGCCTTACACGCCAATACTGACGTGCAGCAGCCGTCTAAAAATGTTGCTGATGTGCAACATCTGCGCAATCTCATCCGCAACGCGCGTAAAGAAGCGAGCTTGAATAAACCACCTAAAAGCAGTCGTGAGTTGTTTAAGGTATTACGTGAAATGGATGAATGACTATTTTGCGTTCAGCTTCACCATTTTTGACACCAATATATCGTCCCGCAACAACAGAATTTCCACCGTTTTCCCCGCATTGTCGCGCACTATTTGCACAAAAGTATCGCCATTGTTGGTCTCCACTTCGGAGATTTTGAGTACCACGTCGTTTTTATGGATATCAGCGCCTTCAGCAGGTGAACCTTTAATCACGGCCACCACTGGTACTCCAGGCTGATCATCACCTTCTTTGCGATCACGCACATGCAAACCCAGCACTGGGGGTGGTAACTTCATCCAGAACGTGGCGTAATAGTCATAGCGTTGCTCAGGAAATTCCATCAACAGGCCTTCCCCATCCCCCCTCTCAGCTTCTGGTTTTGCCATTTTCAGGGCTTTTGCCTTGGCTGCCGCAATCTTGGCATCCGCAGATTCTTTGCCCAGACTGGTGATGTACACCAAAGCCAAATCAGCGTGAACTTTTTGCGCTTGTGCACCTAGTTGTTCCGGATCAACATCTCCGGCTTGAAAGCCGGAAGTGCCCATCTGGTCGTAACCATCTTCCAGCAAGTGCTGGTAATCCGTCTCGCGATTGGTGCCGCGGAACACACGCGGTGCCTCTGCAGTAGGCTTGATAGCTGCAAAACGTTGTTTATAATTTTGTGCGTAAAGGTTGTCGGATTTCGGTTCGTCGGCCAATGCCGGATGAGTAATGAAGCCTACCAATAACAACGCCAATAACCCGTTTTTCAAGTGTTGCATGCAATACCTTTCGTTAGTTGAATGAGCCTCGCGACACGGCGATGGTATGATAAAACCTTATCTATTCCTGTGACATAGCTATGACGAAACAATTCATTAAAATCGGTTTAGTCAGCATTAGCGACCGTGCCTCACAAGGGTTATACGACGATAAAGGCATCCCCAGTCTTCGCGATTGGTTGAATACCGCACTCGTTACCCAGTGGCAAGAAGTCAGCCGTATTATCCCTGATGAGCGAATGGAAATCGAATCAACGCTCAAAGATTTGGTAGATTATGAAGGATGTAATCTTATTTTGACTACCGGCGGCACCGGCCCCGCAGTGCGCGATGTGACACCAGAAGCCACGTTAGCCATAGCAGACCGCGAGATGCCCGGTTTTGGTGAACAGATGCGCCAAATCAGCTTGAATTTCGTGGCTACCGCCATTTTGTCACGACAAGTCGCCGTCATTCGCAAACAATGTCTCATTATTAACTTGCCCGGCCAGCCTAAATCCATCGCGCAAACGCTGGAAGGATTGAAAGACGCGGACGGCACACAAAAGGTTCACGGTATCTTTGCCGCCGTACCCTATTGCCTAGACTTGATAGGCGCGCCCTATATTGAAACCCACGAGGCTATCGTTAAGGCTTTTCGCCCGAAAACAGCACAAAAACCAGCCAACGCATGACCCCAGAATTCGACCTCATTGCCAAATATTTTACCCGAGCTACGCCGCGCACCGCGCTGGGCATAGGGGATGATGCAGCATTGCTGGTCGTGGGCGCAGGCATGGAACTCGCTATCTCCACCGACATGTTGGTAGAAGGCACACATTTCTTTCCCGATGCCGACCCGCGTTTGCTGGGGTGGAAGGCGCTGGCGGTGAATGTATCCGACATGGCGGCGATGGGCGCTAATCCACATTGGGCAACGCTGGCTTTATCTTTACCAAAAATTGATGACGCTTGGCTCAAAGGCTTCTCGGAAGGGTTTTTTGATTGTGCGCAACGATTCGGCATAGACCTGATAGGGGGTGATACCACGCGTGGACATCTGACCATCAGTATCACCATCATGGGTGACATCCCGCGCGGCGGGGCTTTGCGGAGGGATGGCGCAAAATTCAAAGACGATATTTGGGTCTCCGGTCAACTCGGCAATGCTGCATTGGGGCTGGCGGCGCTGCGCGGGCTGGTGGATAAAGACAGCTTAGAGCCCTGCATTGCCTTGCTGCACAGCCCACAACCACCCGCAGAGCTGGGTTTGGCATTACGTGGCCGCGCTACTGCTGCGATAGATATCTCTGACGGATTGCTGGCTGACCTCGGCCATATTCTGGAGCGCTCCGGGTTCGGCGCGGACATCATGTTCGATGTTATTCCGCGCTCTACCTTGTTGTCGGCGTTTATGGGGGATGACATAGGTCGCAACTGCCTGTTGGCCGGTGGCGAAGACTACGAGCTGTGCTTCACCGCACCAGCACGACTGGATGACCAGATTAGAATGATAGGCGAAAAGCTCAAAATCAGGCTCACGCGCATCGGCAAGATCACCTCTGGTCAAGGCATACGCCTGCTGGATGTGTATAACAACCCCATCACTTATGAAGGAAAAGGCTACGACCATTTTGCTGAACCTCCTTTGGTGTCTCCAGCGCCACAAGAAAAATTAG
>JANYIK010000180.1 GCA_025362115.1 Methylophilaceae bacterium | reverse complement strand
GTGTATTCGTTGCGGAGCACGGCGATTTTTTTGTCGCCTTCTGCGTAAACGCTGTCTAACCAGAAGTTAGGCGTAGCAATCATGCCTTGCGCGTACATGCGACGATAGAAGATGGGGAAGGTGGTGCCGCCTACGTCGTCGGCCACTTTCACGTCGGGCGTGACGATTTCCACCTGGCTGCCACGGCTCGCCATAAAGTCCGCTGTGCCAAAGCCAGCGTGGGTGCCTATGGTGTCGTAGAGCAGCACATTTTTCTTGAGTGTGATTTTTTCCGTCAAAATATCCCATGCACTTACTGCTAAGCCTTGCGCCACCCCCCAGGCAGGAACTTGCCCAGTATGACTTAGGCCGCCCGTAGCAAGGACGATAATGTCTGGTTTCTCTGCCAGAATCATCTCGGCATCGGCAGCAGCCCCTAATCGGCGATCCACTTTCAGGCGTTTGGTTTCCATGTCAAACCAGCGAATAATGCCGGCCATTTGTTCACGTTGCGGCGCTTTGGCGGCGAGATTGACTTGCCCGCCGACGGTAGTGTTTTTCTCAAACAAAATCACTTTATGTCCACGCTCTGCGGCGACGCGTGCAGCTTCCAGCCCTGCTGGACCTGCGCCCACCACAATCACTTTGCGTTTTGTGCCTGTGCTTTTAGTGACACGATGCGGCATGGTGGATTCGCGCGAGGTTGCGGCGTTTTGCACGCACAGCACGTCTTGCCCCAGATATTGGCGGTCTATGCAGTAGTTCGCGCCCACGCATTGGCGAATCTGGTCTTCGCGCCCGTCGCGGACTTTCTGGATAATGTGCGGGTCGGCAATATGGGCACGGGTCATGCCGACCATATCCACCAGACCGTTGGCCAGAATGCGTTCGGCCTGGGTGATGTCGCGTATGCCTTGGGCGTGAAGGATAGGTACGCTGGAAACCGACTTGATGCCTGCCGCCAGATTCACAAATGGCTCCGGTGGTAAAGCCATAGAAGGCATGCAGTTGGTGACTTTGTTGTGCGTATCAGCACCAGAGCCAATGACGCTAATGAAGTCTATCAGGCCAGAGCCTGACATGATTTGCGCGATTTCTTTCAAGGTTTCATGGTCAAGTCCGTCATCGTGGAATTCGTCGGCGCACATGCGTAAGCCTACGCAAAAGTCACCCCCCACGGCATCACGCACCGCTTGTAGCACTTGCAGGCCAAAGCGCATACGGTTGGCCAAACTGCCACCATATTCATCGTCACGCTGGTTGGTGCGTGGGCTCCAGAATTGGTCTATCAAATGTTGATGCGCGGCGGAGATTTCGATACCATCCATGCCAGCCACTTGTACGCGTTTGGCTGCGGCGGCGAAATCGCTAATAATCCTGTTGATTTCTTCGATTTCTATCGCCTTGGCGTTGCCTCTATGCACTGGTTCGCGTACTCCGCTAGGCGATACCAGATGTGGCCACGGATCGCCAGCAAAGGCTGAGCGCCGCCCCATGTGGGTGGCTTGAATCATGATCTTGCTACCATGCTTGTGCATGGCTGTGGCAAGTTGGGATAGGGGTTCAATCACGCGGTCGGTGGTGAGATTGACGGGTTTCCATGAGCCTTGAGGCACATCCAAAGAAACCGGGCTGGAACCACCGCAGATCGCCATGCCTAAACCGCCTTTGGCTTTTTCTTCGTAGTAGCGGATATAACGCTCGCCGGGCATGCCACCAGACTCGGCATACACTTCAGCATGGGCGGTACTGTATATGCGGTTGGGCAACAACAATTTGCCTAGCGTGATCGGTGTGAAGATATGCGGATATTGCATCGTGCTCTCCTACTTAACTAACAAGCCACCACGTTAATGGCCAAACCACCCAGCGCGGTTTCTTTATACTTACTCTGCATATCTACCCCGGTCTGACGCATGGTTTCAATCACCGCATCCAGCGACACAATATGCCCGCCTTCGTTCATCATGGCTAATCTTGCCGCGTTAATCGCTTTTACGGCACCCATGCTGTTGCGCTCGATACAGGGGATTTGTACTAGACCACCTATGGGGTCGCAGCTCATACCGAGGTTATGCTCCATGGCAATTTCAGCGGCGTTTTCAATCTGCTCGTTATTCGCTCCCAGCACCGCTGCCAAGCCACCGGCCGCCATCGAGCAAGATACCCCGATTTCGCCCTGGCAGCCCATTTCAGCGGCGGAGATGGACGCATTTTTCTTGTACAGCATGCCTATACCCGCTGCAGTGAGCAGGAATTTAATGATGTTGTCTTCGATTTCTTTTTGTGATCGCATCTGCTGGCAAAAGCGTATGAAATAGTTCAGCACTGCCGGAATCACTCCAGCCGAACCATTGGTGGGGGCGGTGACTACGCGGCCACCACAGGCATTTTCTTCGTTCACGGCAATCGCGAAAGCGCTGACCATATCCATTGCCTGAAAGTCGGATGACAACTTACCTCCAACTGTACTGGCTTGTTGGTAGATACGATGGGCGCGGCGTTTGACATTTAAGCCGCCGGGCAGGGTGCCTTCTGCCTTCAAGCCACGTTCAACGCAGTCGTGCATCACTTGCCACACTTGTAAGAGCTTGGCACGGAGCGCCACCGCATCAAAATACTGCAACTCGTTTTGCCACATCATCTCGGCGATGCTTAAATTCTGTTGATTACCCATGAGTAACAATTCTTCGGCGTTGCCAAAGGCGTGGGGCGCAGGTTTGGTGGTTTTAAGCGCGGTGCTGCTGACGATTTCATCAATATCCAACACTGCGCCGCCACCAATAGAAAAATAGGTGTTTTGGTATTGGAGTTCGCCTGCCACATTATAGGCTTGCAACACGATGCCGTTAGAGTGCTGTGGCAAGCTATGGTGGCGGTGAAACATCAAGTCTGTGGCCGCATCAAACGCGATCTCATGTTGCCCCATCAGGGTGACGCGACCTGAGTTTTTGATAGATTCAATCAGCGCCCCTATGGCCAGCGGATCAACGCTTTCCGGCAGTGCGCCAGTCAAACCTGCCAGTACCGCGCCATCCGTGCCATGTCCAATGCCGGTGAGGGCGAGCGAGCCGTAAAGGTGGATTTGTATGCGTGTGGTTTGGCTTAAATAGTGTTGATGTTCCAGTGTGGTCATGAAGCGATTCACCGCAAGCATAGGCCCCACGGTGTGCGAGCTGGAAGGCCCAATGCCGATGCGGAACACCTCGAATACGCTGTAATTCATGACTTTACTTTTAACTCCTTAATGCTCCCTCCCCTTAGCAGGGGGAGGGGCTTGAATTCTTTAGTTCAAGTGGTCTTTTAAGACCGTGTTAAATCGGTAATGCCGAAGCCATAGGGCAGTGCGCTGCGCTCTAGATAACGCCAGATATAATCTGCAAAGCTACGACGGAAGATGAGGCAATAACCCTCGTCTAAACGGTGTAAAAATACGCTGGCTTTACCAAACGTCGAACCGACCACTTTATTTGCGCTGAGTTTGTGTAGGTCATACACCGTGCAGTGCTGCAATACTGCATCTGCATTGCGGCCCTGCACCACAACAGACGTGAATCCTCCAGAATTATCAACTACTTGTGCATGAATTTCAGAAAGTGCGCGTTCTAGTTTTGTCTGTAACTCGGGGCGTTGCGCGCGCTCGCAAACAATCAGCCATTCGTCAGGGGCTAGCCACAGGATAGAACCCCAAGAAGCGTATTCCATAGTACAGGGTTGAGCGGGTATCGCCACTCCTATTGCTTCCTTCACGGCCGCTATAAAAGCTACGTTTTGCAGATTTCCGCGAAGGCTAATGTAGCCCAGCAATGGAGTTTCATTCGCCCAAACGCTTTTACTGTCGTCTGCAATTGCCGCCTTTGCAGCCAAGTTGAAGTGATGTAACGGCGATTGCATGCTGATGAGATTAGACATTGTGACGCGCTCCTTCTGCATCAACAAATATGCTTGATACCAACTTGACTTTCACTGCTTTGCCACCAGCCCAGGCGTAGAGACTTTCACCATTTTCACGGCGCTTAAAGCCATCTTTAACCAAGGCCAGCGCGACGCTGTACCCCAAAAATGCGCTGTAATAGCTGGAAGTGACGTGTCCCAGCATTGCCACGGGTGGCGACTGGTCAGGAGACGCGATGATTTGCGCGCCTTCTTTTAGTACTATCATTGGGTCTTCGGTGAGTAAGCCCACCAGTTGTTTTCTGTCGGTACGCGCCGTGTCCGAGCGCGCCAATGAACGCTTGCCGATAAAGCTGTATGGTTTTTTCATGCTTACCGCCCACGCCATGTCTAGGTCTATCGGTGTCACTGAACCGTCGGTTTCTTGGCCGACGATGATGAAGCCTTTTTCCGCACGTAGCACATGCATAGTTTCCGTGCCATAGGGCGTGATGTCGAACTCTTCACCTGCTGCCATTAAGGCTTCCCACACGCCATTACCGTAACTGGCATCCACGTTGATTTCATACGCCAATTCACCGGAGAAACTGATACGGAATACCCGTGCCGGAATACCCGCGACAGTACCATCGCGCCAGTCCATAAATTTGAAATTGTCTTTGCTTAAATCAATGTCGCTGCACAATTTGGCCAATACTTCTCGACTTTTGGGACCCACCAAAGCTGCGGTTGCCCAATGGTCGGTGACAGAAGTCATATACACCTCTAGCTCCGGCCATTCAGTCTGGTGCCATTTTTCCAGCCAAGTCATCACGCGACCAGCGCCGCCGGTGGTGGTGGTCATCAAAAAGTGGGTGTCGCCGATACACGC
>JANYIK010000161.1 GCA_025362115.1 Methylophilaceae bacterium | reverse complement strand
CGTCGTCTTACCATGATCTACGTGTCCAATCGTGCCTACATTTACATGCGGCTTGGTACGCTCAAATTTGCCTTTTGCCATGATGAAATTCCTTTTAACTAATTAAGCTTGCAGAAAAACCTACTTTTAAGTACATCACTTATATAACTTTAAATATATGGTGCCCATGGCGAGAATCGGACTCGCGACCTCTCCCTTACCAAGGGAGTGCTCTACCACTGAGCCACATGGGCGTTTTTTACGCCTGCCAGCACTTTTACTTCCGCTAGCACATGGCCATCAAGCTACAAAACTGGAGCGGGTGAAGGGAATCGAACCCTCGTCATAAGTTTGGAAAACTTCTGCTCTACCATTGAGCTACACCCGCAAACTTACGACCTACAAATACAACCAAATCTTTACTACCATCACCTTCACCGAACTCAAAAACCACCTTGCTGGTGGAGGGGGAAGGATTCGAACCTTCGTACTCAGAGAGAACGGATTTACAGTCCGTCGCCTTTAACCACTCGGCCACCCCTCCCGCAAAACCGCGAATTATGCTGTATTGAGGCCGCCTTGTCAAACGCAGAGCGCGTGCTTTTATCAGCTTAATCTGGTGCCGGATAGAGGAGTCGAACCCCCGACCTTCTGATTACAAATCAGCTGCTCTACCAACTGAGCTAATCCGGCAGTTAAATCTTAGGAAAAATACAGCCGCGCATTATACACAAACACGCCTTAAATTGACTGTGCGGTTTACTTAACCAGCTTGAGACTAGGTTTTTTCTTGGGGTTTGGTGGTGCGCCGCCGCTAATGGGTGGCGAGGGATTTTGCTCTGGCTCAAAAAACATGCCTTGACCATTTTCACGCGCAAAAATGCCCTTTACCGCGGCGATAGGGATGTAAATGTTCTGCGGAACGCCGTTGAATCTGGCAGAGAAGGTAATCGCGTCATTCTCCATCTGCAAGCCTTTGATAGCGGAATAGTTGATGTTAAACACAATCTCACCATCCTTCACAAAGCCTGCAGGTACGCGTGTCCCACCATCCACCAGCACCATCAAATGCGGTGTCAAACCGTTATCTACGCACCACTCATAAATGGCGCGAATCATATAGGGTTTGGTGGAGGTCGGTTCGCTCACGGCTACTTCCGCATTGCACGCTCGTGCGGAGTCATCGCTTCAATATAGGCTGGACGACTAAAGATACGCTCAGCGTAGGTCAATAATGGCGTAGCTTGCTTGGGTAGTTCGATACCGTAATGGTTCAAGCGCCACAACAATGGCGTAATTGCCACATCCACCATAGAAAACTCGTCACCCAGCATGAATTGCTGACGCGCAAATATCGGCGCGATGACGGTCAAACCGTCACGGATAGCCGCGCGCGCCTCGTCCACTTTGGCTGTGTTGTTTTCGATGTCGGCGATATGCGAGAATAACTGCTCTTCAAAATTATGCAGAAACAGCCGCGCGCGAGCACGCATCACAGGGTCAGGCGGCATCAGTTGCGGATGTGGGAATCGTTCATCAATGTACTCGTTGATAATATTGGCGATATCCAAACGCAAATCGCGTTCCACCAACACCGGCAAGCGATTATCCGGGCTGATTTCAATCAGGTCTTCGGGCTTGTTGGTAGCGTCAATGTCTATCACCTCAAAATCCATGCCTTTTTCAAACAGCACGATGCGGCAGCGGTGGCTATACGGACAGGTGGTGCCTGAATACAAGGTCATCATAATTTTTATCTACTCAAAAAAGTCACTACAAAATAAAAGACGGGGAAAGCATTTCATGCTTTCCCCGCAAAAATTACCGCAAACTAAAGTTAGTGGATGTCTTTCCAGAACTCTTTCTTCAAGGCACGCGCCAACACAAAGAACACGCCCAAGAACAACAGTACGATCAAACCCAAATGCCCACGCACCAACTTGGCAGGCTCGGCCATGTACACCATGTAATTCACCAAGTCGGCCACCACTGCGTCATATTCTGCGGGCTTGAGAGTGGCTTGCAATTCATAGAGCACGTGCGGCATACCGACCTTATCGAACACTTTGTTATTCCAACCGGTTGGCCGCGCGTCGTCACGATAAAAGCCGCGCATATAGGCGTAGAGCCAATCCGCGCCTCGCGCACGCGCCTCCACCGACAAGTCTGGCGGCGTAGCTCCGAACCAAGCTTTAGCATCTTTGGAGCGCATAGCCACGGTCATGGTATCGCCCACTTTTTCGCCAGCTAATAACAGATTGGCCTTAATCTGCGCCTCGGTCAGGCCTATGTCTTGCAGGCGGTTGTAGCGCATGGCCGAGGCGCTATGGCAATTCAAACAATAATTAATGAAAGTTTTCGCGCCACGTTGCAGCGAGGCTTGGTCATCCAGATTCACCGGTGCTTTTTCCAGAGGCACACCTTCATTGGCCAACAGCGCGGTTGGTAGCAGCAGCGCCAATATCAACAGTAAATTCTTCATTATGCTGTCACCCTTTCTGGCACTGGTTTTGTAGTATCCGACTTGCTGTACCACGGCATCAGCAAAAAGAAGGCAAAATAAATCGCCATGAAGAAGCGCGCAACTACGGTCGCACGGTCAGCCCCACCGATAATCGGCATACTGGCTGCAAACTGTCCCCATACGTTGGAAGGCTCGGTACCCAGATAACCCAGCACCAAAAAGCTCACCACAAAAGCGGCTAACCAGCGTTTATAGAGTGGCCCGCGATAACGTATGGATTTAACCGGACTGCGATCCAGCCAAGGCAAGAAGGCAAAAATCACTACCGAAGCGCCCATTGCCACCACGCCGGGAAATTGCGAATTGAGGATAGGTGGCACCGCACGCAGAATCGAGTAGTAGGGCGTGAAGTACCACACCGGGGCGATATGCGGCGGGGTCACCAACGGATTAGCTGGAATGAAGTTATTGGCCTCAAGGAAGTATCCGCCCATTTCCGGCGCGAAAAATACCACCGCAGAGAACACAATCAAAAATGCCACCGTCCCCATGATGTCCTTCACCGTGTAATAAGGGTGAAAAGGAATGCCATCTAGCGGAATATGCGTCTTGGGGTCTTTTTTGGCCTTGATTTCGATTCCATCAGGATTATTGGAACCCACCTCGTGTAACGCAATGATGTGCGCCACCACTAGGCCCAGAAGCACCAAAGGCAGGGCGATGACGTGGAAGGCAAAAAAGCGGTTCAAGGTAGCATCCGACACCACGTAATCGCCGCGCAACCATTCCGAAATATCAGGGCCGACGAATGGAATCGAGGTAAAGAGATTGATAATGACCTGCGCGCCCCAATAGGACATTTGCCCCCAAGGCAGCAGGTAGCCGAAGAACGCCTCGCCCATCAGGCACAAAAAGATACCCACGCCAAATAACCAGATCAGCTCTCGCGGATTACGGTGCGAGCCATATAGCAAACCACGGAACATGTGCAGATACACCACCACAAAAAACATGGAAGCGCCGGTAGAGTGCATATAGCGGATAATCCAGCCGCCGGTCACGTCACGCATGATGTATTCGACAGAACTGAACGCTAGCGTAGCCTCTGGCTTGTAATGCATGGTAAGGAAGATGCCGGTAACGATCTGTATCACCAACACCAACAGAGCTAGAGAACCAAAGTAGTACCAGAAATTGAAGTTCTTGGGTGCGTAGTATTCGGAAAGATGGGTTTTCCAGTTGGCAGTCAGCGGAAAACGGGCATCCACCCAGTCCAGCATGCATTTCATACAATTCTTCATTATGCCGTCCCCTTGCTATCGTCACCGATCAGCAACACCGTATCGCTGAGGTATTTGTGTGGCGGAACTTCTAGGTTGATTGGAGCGGGAGAGCCTTTGAACACGCGGCCAGCGAGGTCAAACTTGGAACCATGACACGGGCAGAAGAAACCCCCAGTCCAGTCCGCCCCCATATCACCACCTGTCTGCAATTTGGCTGTAGGTGAGCAACCCAAGTGAGTACAAATTCCAATCATTACCACCACGTCCGGCTTCAACGAGCGCGTAGCATTCTTGCAATACTCCGGCTGCTGCGAAGTCACTTCCAGCATAGGGTCTGACAACTTGTCGTTATGTTGCCCCAAAGATGCTTTCATCTCAGGAGTCAGATGCAACACCCATACCGGTTTGCCGCGCCATTCAACCGGCAACATCTCGCCAGGCGCCACTTTGGATATATCCACTTCGACTGGCGCGCCAGCCGCCTTGGCACGCTCAGATGGCAACATACTCGCCACGAACGGCACCGCGACGGCAGTTGCCCCTACTGCCCCCATGCCTGCGGTTGCCGCAATGAGGAAACTGCGTTTGCCTTGATCTACTTGCTGTTTTGCCTGTTTTGCCATTTCGTCATCCTCATAACCGGGGCATCGTGCGAAAAGTCGCATTGTACAGTTTTCAATTAAAAACTAAAACAAAATTATCGTAATCTATTGACTATATTGGATTATCTATGTCTATAAACATGTGTTTCAAACCAAAGTTTTCAGCCAAATTCTGGCCTAATGCCTGCACACCGTATCGTTCCGTAGCGTGATGTCCCGCCGCGATGAACGCCACGCCAGATTCGCGTGCCAAATGCACGGTCTGCTCGGAAACCTCGCCCGTCAAGAATGCATCCACGCCCAACTCTACGGCTTGTGCCAAATAGTCTTGCGCCGCGCCGGTACACCAAGCGATGGTTTGGATTTCTTTACCAGCTTCGCCAACCACAAACGGCGCACGTTGCAGCGCAGCTTGCACATGCTCACCCAGCGCTTGCAAAGGCATCGCTTGCGGCAAACGGCCATGCGCCGCGACGTTCTGTTGACCGAACCAGCCTTGCAACTCAAAACCCAAGCACTGCGCTAGTTGCGCATTATTGCCCAGCTCTGCATGGGCATCCAATGGCAAATGGTAGGCGATAAGGCTGATGTCGCGTTCCAGTAAAAATTTCAAGCGCGCGTGCTTGGTGCCAATCACCCGCGCGTCTTCATTTTTCCAAAACCAACCGTGATGTACTAGAACGGCATCCGCTCCCGCCTCTGCTGCCCGCTCAAGAAAAGCCAAACTGGCCGAAACACCGCTCACCAACACACTCACTTCAACGCGGCCTTGTACCTGCAAACCGTTGGGACAATAGTCGGAGAAGCGCGTGGGCTCTAGTAGCCGATTGGTGTAATCCAGCAAGGCTCTCAACTCCATTGCTTAAGCCTCCTCAGCGCCTATTGCGTTACTCTGTGCGGGTTTTACCCAACCTGCGGCCAACACTCCCAGTTCAAAAAGTATCCATAGGGGAATCGCCAACATCAGTTGCGACACCACGTCGGGCGGCGTAAAAATCGCCCCCAAGATAAACGCACCAACAATCGCATAAGGGCGAATTTCCTTGAGTGTGGCGACACTCACCCAACCAAACTTGACCAAGGCAACAACAATCACCGGCACTTCAAACGCCACGCCGAAAGCAATAAACAGGGTGATGACGAAATCCAGATAATTGCCGATGTCGGTCATTACCTGCACGCCTTCAGGGGCGGTGGCAACAAAAAAACCGAACACCACGGGGAACACGACGAAATAGGCAAAGGCCATGCCAACGAAAAACAGCAGCGTACTCACTACAACCAAGGGTGCGATGAAGCGTTTTTCATGCGCGTACAGTCCCGGGGCGACAAAACCCCAGATTTGGGTGAGGGTATAGGGCAGCGACACCAGTATCGCCGTAGCAAATGCCACTTTGAGCGGCACCAGAAAAGGCGTAGTGACCGCGGTGGCAATCAGATGTCCACCGGCGGGGAGCTTAGCCAGCAAAGGCCGCGCCAGCAAGGTATAGAGTTTATTGGCGAACGGAAATAAACATAAAAATACCAGCACCATGCCCAGCATCGCGCGGATGAGGCGACTGCGTAGTTCGATTAAATGAGAAATAAAACTAGCGGGATCAGTCACGGGGGCTTCCCGTGAATTTCATTGCCTTGTTCATGCACCGCGTCTTTGACGCTGCTCTCGACTTGAGCGATGGCATTTTTGGCTTCGCGCTCCAGCCTCAACACTTCCTCATTGCGAAGCTCGCGCTCCACGTCGGCCTTGATATTGGCTGCGTAACGCTGCAACCGCCCCGTCAATAAACCCAGTGTGCGTGCCACTTTAGGCAATTTTTCTGGGCCAATAACCACCAACGCCACAACTAAGATGACGAGAATTTCAGAAAAACCAACGTCAAACATGGGCTAATGCTTGTCTGAAACTTCACCATCTACCGTACGTCCACCTTCTACCTTGGGCGCGGCTTCGCCTTCTTTCATAGCGTCCTTAAAGCCTTTGACCGCGCCGCCCAAGTCACTACCGACATTACGCAGTTTCTTGGTGCCGAACACCACAATCACGATCGCCAATACGATCAACCAATGCCAAATACTGAATGAACCCATGATGTTCTCCTAAATTTTGGGGATGGTTGCGCCACCACCAAATACGTGAAAATGTATATGAAACACCTCTTGTCCACCACCACTACCGGTGTTGATCATAGTGCGGAAGCCGGCAACCAAACCCTGTTCAACCGCAAGCTTAGGGGCTAGCAGCAGCATTTTTGCTAGTAAATCTTTATGCTCAACGCCACAATCCGCCAAACCCGCTACATGCATCTTCGGCACCAACAAAAAATGCACAGGTGCAATAGGGTGGATGTCGTGAAAGGCGATCAAATCGTCGTCTTCATACAGCTTTTTGCTGGGGATGGTTCCCGCGACAATCTTGCAAAATAGGCAATCGCTCATTTGCTCCTCCCTGCCTTTTCCTCTAGGCCAGACAAGCCTTCGCGGCGAGCCAGCTCATTCAGTACATCGTCGGGACTCAAGCCGTGATGCGCCAACATCACCAGCGTATGAAACCACAAGTCGGCGGTTTCGTAGACAATCTGCGCCCTATCCCCAGACTTGGCAGCGATGACCGTTTCCGTCGCTTCTTCGCCTATCTTTTTCAGGATCGTATCATTGCCCTTGGCGTACAACTTGGCGACGTAAGACGAGGCTGGATCGGCATTTTTGCGTGCCTCCAGCATTTCCGCCAATCTTTGCAGCACGTCACTCATGATGATATATCTCGTCGGGATTTTTTAGCACAGGCGCATCTATCAGCCATTCCGTGCCTTCCAGCTTTTGGAAAAAACAGTGATAGCGCCCGGTGTGGCAAGCGATACCACCCACTTGCTCCACCGTCAGTAATATCACGTCTTCATCGCAATCCAAGCGGATTTCCTTGATTTTTTGCACGTGGCCGGATTCCTCACCCTTGCGCCACAATTTCTTGCGCGAGCGCGACCAATATACCGCTTCGCCAGTCTCCACACTCAATTTCAGCGCGTCTCTATCCATCCAGGCGAACATCAACACTTTCCCCGTACCGAATTCCTGCGCGATGACCGGCACCAAGCCTTCATGCGTCCAGTTCACTTTATTGAGCCAGGTATCAGTCATAGAGTATCTCTAAAAATTCAAGTTTCTAAGCAATGCAAGGCACGAGCAAAAAATTGCGACGCAGCATATGGTTTATATGTAAGAAGCAATTTTTTGTAAAGTAACGCCGCATAGCGACGAAACTTGGATTTTTAGGGTGCCCATTACAGCCGTACTTCTATCCCGCGCTGTTGCATATAATTTTTGGCCTCCGCCACCGTGTATTCGCCGTAGTGAAAAATGCTCGCCGCCAGCACCGCATCTGCACCACCGAGCTTTACACCATCTACCAGATGATCCAAATTACCC
>JANYIK010000110.1 GCA_025362115.1 Methylophilaceae bacterium | reverse complement strand
AAGATAATGGCAATCAATGCATAGGCAGTGCCGTCCAAAGTATCCATCGCCTCACCAAAACTTAAAGGACGCTGGCCGGCTAAATCCGCAAAGTGATGAAGCATGGTAACCAGTTCATCTTCTTCTTGTTTAAGCATGTTTTTATTTCCAGAAATACCAAAGCACTATGCACCCAAACACGATGCGATACCACGCAAACGGGCGGAAATCGTGCTGAGACACATAGCGCAACAATCTGCGCACTATGAATAGTGCGCTAAAAAATGCCGTAATAAAACCCACAACAAACATAGGTAAATCTGCCATGTGCAAATCGTGATAACTTTTGGCCACATCCAGAAAAGTTGCAGCAAACATGATGGGTATCGCCAAAAAAAACGAGAATTCAGTGGCCGTTTTGCGTGACAACTTAAACATCACGCCGCCCAATATAGTTGCCCCTGCTCTTGATACGCCTGGAAATAACGCCAGCGTTTGTGCAAAGCCAATTTTTAGCGCTTGTTTCCAGTTTATTTCTTCAATGCTCATCGTGTGCGACTTTGGCGCGATACTCTCCACCACAAGGATCGCCACACCGCCCACAATTAAAGCCCATGCCACGGTAATCGGCGAAAACAAATACTGTTTGATTTGGTGATGAAACGCCAAACCGAACACCGCGGCCGGCATAAATGCAACTGCAAGATTTAAGGCTAGTTTTTGTGCGGCAGGCTGATGTGTAATACCCATAAAAGTATCAACAATTTTGGCTCGGTACTCCCAACACACGGCCAAAATCGCGCCGAGTTGAATCACAATTTCAAAAACTTTGCCTTTTTCATCGTTAAAATTGAGTAAATCTCCAACAATGATCAGATGACCAGTGCTGGAAACAGGCAAAAATTCAGTGGCGCCTTCCACCAAACCGAGAACGAGAGCCTTGAGTAATAATGGTATGTCCATAATGGGATTCTAACCGGATTGTGTTGCAGGTAGAATGCCGAATGCTTAAACGTCTTGTTATCGCTACCGGCAATGCAGGCAAACTGCGCGAAATTCATGCTGTGCTTGAACCACTCAATATCGAAGTGCTACCGCAATCGGATTTCAATGTGCCGGAAGCCGCAGAGCCTTACTGCACCTTTATCGAAAACGCTTTGGTCAAAGCTCGCCACGCTAGCAAACTGACTGGTTTGCCGGCATTAGCGGATGATTCTGGAATTTGCGTGGATGCATTGGGTGGCGCACCAGGAGTGATTTCTGCGCTTTACGCAGGAGACAATCCACGCTCTGATGCAGCCAACAATGCTAAGCTACTGGCAGATTTAAAAACAGTAAAGAACCGCGCCGCGCATTATCACTGCGTCATAGTGCTGGTGCGCCATGCCGACGATCCGCAGCCATTAATCGCCGAAGGCAGTTGGCATGGAGAGATTTTGGAAGCCCCGCGGGGTAAAGACGGCTTTGGCTACGACCCTCTGTTTTTGGACGTAAAGCTAGGAAAAACCGGTGCCGAGCTAGCACCGGAAGTCAAAAACAAAGTCAGCCATCGCGGGCAAGCGCTGGCCGCCTTGTTACAGAAACTCTCGTGATTCAGTTCAAAGCACTACCTCCTCTCTCACTTTACGTCCACATCCCTTGGTGTGTACGTAAATGCCCATATTGCGACTTCAACTCGCACGAAGCACGAGGCGAAGCACCACAACAGGCTTATATAGCAGCCTTGATTCAAGATTTGGAACAAGCGCTGCCGCTAGTGTGGGGGCGGCGCATTCAGACCATCTTCTTTGGCGGCGGCACACCGAGTTTGCTAGAGCCCGAACTGCTCGACCAGCTATTAAGCCAAATCCGTGCACTATTGCCACTGGCACACAACGTGGAAATCACACTAGAGGCCAATCCCGGCACAGTAGAGGCCAGCCGCTTCGCCGCGTTCAAAGCCAGCGGCATCAACCGTTTATCGTTGGGTATACAGAGTTTTGACGATACCAGCCTGAAAAGGATAGGCCGTATCCATGACGGTAGTGAAGCCAGAAAAGCCGCCGAAATCGCCTTGAGCACCTTTGAGAATGTCAACCTAGACTTGATGTACGCACTCCCAGAACAAAGTATGGAGGCGGCACTCAAAGACATCACCACAGCCATCCAATTCAAACCGCAACACATCTCGGCCTATCACCTAACGTTAGAACCCAACACCGCTTTCTATCACAATCCGCCCAGCTTACCGGATGACGACACTAGCGCTGCGATGCAAGAAGCTATCGAGCAAACCTTAGCCGCAGCAAAGTATGAACACTACGAAACTTCAGCCTTTGCCAGCAAAAATCGCCACTGCCGACACAACTTGAATTATTGGGAATTTGGCGATTATTTGGGCATAGGCGCTGGCGCGCACTCTAAAATTAGCTTCGCCGATCATGTGTTGCGCCAAACGCGGCTTAAACACCCGGCCGCCTACATAGAAGCCACGACCAAAAACGTGCATATTGAAAGTGAGCATAAGCTTACCAGAGAAGATTTAGGCTTTGAATTTATGATGAATGCGCTGCGTTTAACCGATGGTTTTGATGTTGCCTTGTTTCAAGAACGTAGCGGCATTGCGATTAGCCAAGTGCAACAAGCCTTAGCCAAGGCCGAGATCAAAGGCTTAATCGAGCGTAATCATTTACGTATCGCGCCTACCTTGTTAGGGCAGCGCTTTTTAAACGAGCTGTTGCAGTTATTTTTACCACGTTAAAACTCTTGTGGATCCACGTCCACTGACCATCTAACCTTGTTGGCTTCAGGCATGGCACGTAGTAGTAGTGCCCACGCTTGCAGAAACACTTGCAGCTTTTGTCTTGAACTAGATTGCACTAGCACTTGAGCGCGTTCCATGCTTTTCAAGCGCTCCATACGGGCTCGTACTGGGTCATACACCGTTAATTGGTGTGGAATTTCACTCGCTGCCTTTATTGCTTTTGCCAAAAACTTGGCTACTAAATCGTAGTGTTGTGCTTCGGCTCTCAACAAAGCCTCAAAACAATACGGCGGAAACCCCGCCATTTGGCGCTCTTGCAATAAGTTATTCGCAAACGCACTGTAGTCATGGGTTTGCAGGGCTTGGAACAAAGCATGATCCGGAAACGCAGTTTGTATCAGAACCTCACCCGTTTTATCGGCACGTCCGGCGCGTCCTGCTACTTGCATAAGTTGCGCGAATAGCTTCTCGGCGGCACGAAAATCGGGGCTGAACAACGCACTGTCGGTGTCCACCACGCCCACCAAGGTGAGATGTGGGAAATCATGCCCTTTAACCAATATCTGTGTGCCCACCAAGATGTCCACCTGCTGCGCCTGTACCTGACGCGACATCTCGGCCACCGCGCCTTTCTTCCGCATACTGTCTCTATCCACGCGCAAAATCCGCGCATCAGGAAAATGCCTAGCCAACATTTCTTCTAGGCGCTGAGTGCCATGTCCGGCGGGACGTAGATCGGCATTACCACATTGTGGACATTGTGTGGTGGGACGCTGTTCATGGCCACAATGGTGGCAACGCAAGCGTTTGTCGCGCAGATGCACTACCAAGCGGCTGGAACAACGTTTGCACGGGGCGACCCAGGCACAAGCCTGGCACAGCAACACTGGAGAATAACCACGACGGTTAATGAACATCAGGCTTTGTTCTCTGCGATCCAGCCGTTGTTGCATGGCTGCCAACAAGGTCGGTGACAACACCTGCTCCGGTGGCAATTGCCGTACATCTACACAATGGATGTCGGGCATTAGCGCGCCAAAAACTGCGCGCTGCTTGATTTCCAGCAAACTATATCGGCCTATTTTGGCGTTATACCAAGTTTCTAGTGCGGGTGTGGCTGACCCAAGTACTACGGATACATTCGCCATTTTGCCGCGCATGACAGCGACATCTCGTGCTGAATAACGCATACCGTCCTGCTGTTTATAAGACGCATCATGTTCCTCATCTACCACGATGACCGCCAGATTGGGCATGGGCGTAAACACCGATAAACGCGTGCCAATGACGATACGCGCATCACCATTCTGCGCCATCATCCAGCCATGCAAGCGTTCCCTATCATTCATCTGGCTGTGCAGCATGACCATGGGCAAATGCGGAAAACGCGCCCGAAAGCGGGCTTCTAATTGCGGGGTGAGATTTATTTCCGGCACCAGCACCAGCGCTTGAGTCTGGGGCGTTTCCAGCACTGTCTGCAATAGCTGCATATAAACCTCGGTTTTACCGCTGCCGGTAATACCATGCAGCAACCACACCTTAAATTCATGACCACCAGCCAGCACTGCCTGTAACGCCACCTGTTGGTCAGTGTTTAACTCAGGTGCTGCCGACGGGGCGAGCGCTTCCACCACGGTTAGCGGTTTAGCAATCTCTTGAGATGCCACCCAGCCCGCTTGTAGCATGGCTTTAATCACCGGTCGCCAACCTTTGGTCAGAGCATTGAGCGCGACTGTGCTCAATGGCTGGTTAAGCGCTGCATACAACTTGCGCTGCACCAGCGCTCGCTTAGGAATTGTTTCCAGTCCAACTTCACGTCCTTGCGCAGTCAAGGCATAGGCAGTTAATTTGGGTAAATAGGCAGGCTCGGTGGCTCTTAACTTGGCGGGTAAAATCGCCAATAACGCTTGCCCTAAAGGATATTGATAATAATCTGCACAGAATTTAAGTAATTTGAGAGTGGCAGGTAAAATAGGCGCTTCGTCTACAAACACCTTGGAGATGGCTTTCAGCCTGGCATCAGCAACGTCCGACAAGCCGACACGCTCCATCACAATGCCAATTACCTGACGCTTGCCAAACGGCACCAATACACGTTGGCCAGCCTTTGCCGCATGACCTCCGTCGAGATAATCGAAGTGCTTGTCTAGCGGCACATCCAGCGCCACGCGTAAAATGTTCATTAGGGATTGTGATAACCGTTAAAATAGCGCTTTTTTAAGCACCTTACTTAAGCAAAACTGATTTTGAAAGCACATCTTACCCAATTGCTGACACAAGCGGCAAAATCCGTTGCCCCTGACCAGCATGATCTCAACATCATTTTAGAGCGCCCTAAAAACGCACAACACGGTGATTTTGCGAGCAATTTAGCCATGATTTTGGCAAAACCGCTTAAACAAAACCCTCGTGCCATTGCTGAAGCCTTGCTGAAAGTGCTGCCTGCTTCTGAATATCTCGCCAAAGCAGAAATAGCTGGTGCTGGCTTTATCAACTTCTTCATGGCCGCATCTGCCAAGTCTGCCGTGATTGGCGAGATATTTGCCTTGGGTGACAAATTTGGTCACAGTAGCATCGGGCAAAGCCGCAAAGTTATGGTGGAATTTGTTTCTGCCAACCCTACCGGTCCCTTGCATGTTGGTCATGGACGTGGCGCGGCGGTAGGCGATTGCTTATGCCGCTTGCTTGCTGCCACCGGTTGGGACGTAACGCGTGAGTTCTACTATAACGACGCGGGCGCACAAATTGATAATTTGACCCTATCTGTGCAATGTCGTGCCAAGGGCATCACGCCGGATGACGCTAACTGGCCGGAAGACGGCTATCGCGGCGATTACATCGCTGAGGTCGCCAGCGCCTATATGCGCAAGGCTACTGTCAAAGCTAATGACCGTAGCGTGACCGCCAAAGGTGATGCCGACGACAAAGAAGCCATACGCGAATTTGCCATCGCCTATTTGCGCCACGAACAGGATTTGGACTTGCGCGCCTTCGGCGTGAATTTCGACGTGTTTTCGCTGGAATCCGCGCTGTATAGCGAAGGCAAGGTAGAAGACACTGTCAACAAACTCAACGCCAGCGGCCACAGCTATGAACAGGATGACGCGCTGTGGCTGCGTACTACCGATTTTGGTGACGATAAAGACCGTGTGATGCGTAAGAAAGAAGGTGGCTACACCTATTTTGTGCCGGATGTAGCCTACCACGCCGAAAAGTGGCAACGCGGTTTTACACGCGCCATCAACGAGCAGGGCGCCGACCATCACAGCACCATCACCCGCGTCCGCGCTGGCTTGCAAGCCTTAAATATCGGCATCCCAAAAGGCTGGCCAGATTACGTACTGCATCAGATGGTGACAGTGATGCGTAACGGCGAAGAAATGAAGATTTCCAAGCGCGCCGGCAGCTACGTGACTTTGCGCGATCTGATAGACGAAGTGGGCTGTGATGCCACACGTTATTTTCTCGCCGCACGGCGCGCCGATTCGCAATTAGTATTCGATATAGACTTGGCACGAGCGCAGACCAATGACAATCCGGTGTATTACATCCAATATGCCCACGCCCGTATTTGCGCGGTTCTGGCGCAATGGGGTGGCGATGTAGACAGCCTAAAACATGCCGATTTAGCGCCTCTATCGGCTGAACATGAATTGACGCTCATGCAACGTTTGGCCGAGTTTCCTGAATTGGTCGAAACCGCCGCGCAAGAGCTTGCGCCGAGCAACGTGGCGAATTATCTTAAAGAACTCGCCAGCGATTTGCACAGTTATTACAACGCCCAGCAATTTTTAGTAGATGATGAGAAAATACGCCTCGCACGTTTGGCGCTTATTACTGCCACGCGACAAGTAATTCGTTCCGGTCTCAACCTGTTAGGTGTCAACGCACCAGAGAAGATGTAAGAGGGAATATTAAGAAAACATGGCAATGTCTAGAGACTACAAAGCAGCACCCCCCAAACCAAAATCTGCTGAACCCCGTCCAGGCGGTTCCGGTAAATCCGGCAATCCTTTGGTTATCGGCCTGCTGATTGGCTTACTGATTGGCATCGCGCTGTCGGTGGGCGTTGCGCTGTCGGTGAACAAAAGCGAAAGTGCGTTTCATGAAAAAGCGCCATCTGCCCCCAGCATCCCTATCCCGCGACCACAGCCGGCAGAGAAAAAGTCCGAGGAGTCAGTTGTAAAACCTGCAGAATCTGGCGAAATATCATCCGCCGCCCAAGAAAAAAGCGCAGAAACACAAGAAAAAAAGCCCGATCCTAAAATCGAACCCGGTAAAAAAGAGGATCGTTTTACTTTTTACGACATTCTTACAGACTCACAACCGCCTGTGGTTAAGCCAGAAATTAAACCTGTGCCAGAGCCACCTTCTGACAACGGCACGTCAACCAAGCCTCTAGGTGAAAAGTTAATGCTTCAGGTGGGTGCGTTTAAGACTGAGCAGGAAGCTGACAACACCAAAGCCAAATTGTCCCTAATCGGGATGGAGGCTTCGGTACAATCGGTCAGCATTCCCGACAAAGGCTTGTTGCACCGTGTGCGCGTAGGGCCTTTTGCTAATCAGGACGAGTTGAATCGAGCGCGCGCCGAATTGAGCAAGAACGGGTTTAGTGCCGAGCTTGTCAAAAGTGGTAGTTCTTCAAACTAAGTAAAGGAATGTTTATGAAATCACTGTTTGCCGCCATGCTCATGGCTATCAGCCTTGGCGCTAGCGCTGCCGATCCGCAACCGCAACTGGGCATAGAGTTTATCCAAACTCCGCAACCCATCCCTACCGATAATCCGGCCAAAATCGAGGTTACCGAACTGTTCTGGTATGGTTGCCCGCATTGCTACCATTTTGAGGAACCCCTCGAGGCCTGGATAAAAAAATTACCCAAAGATGTCGAATTCAAGCGAGTGCCTGGCGTAGCCCGTCCTTCTTGGATACCCATGGCTAAAGCTTATTACACACTTGAAGCCTTGAATTTGACCGATAAACTGCACAGCGCCCTGTTCGATGCAATACACAAACAAAAAAGCCTCAAACCTGATGCCGACGAACCCAGCGTGATTGACTGGATCACCAAACAATCCGGCTTGGACAAAAAGAAAGTAGAAGACACCTACCGCTCATTCTCGGTCACTACCAAGGTGTCGCGCGCGATGCAATTGTTTCAATCTTCTGGTGCGTCTGGTGTGCCTTCTTTGATGATTAACGGACGCTTCTTGACTTCCAGCACCATGGCCGATGGCAATGACAATGCGCTTAAAGTCACCAACTATCTGATAGACCAAGTACGCAAGGATAAAACAAGTAAGTAAGCTCCAAATGCGGGTTTTCATCACCGGCGCTTCCAGCGGCATAGGTGCGGCACTCGCCAAGCACTATGCCGCGCAGGGCGCGCAACTAGGGTTAGTGGGACGTAATCAGGAAAGACTCACTACTCTAAGCAACGAACTTGGCGCGAATTGCGCCATTTACGTTTTGGACGTACGCAATGCAACCGCCCTGCAACAAGCCGCTGCCGACTTTCTAGCCAGATTTGGCGCTCCCGACATCATCATCGCCAACGCAGGAGTCTCGCGCGGCACGCTCACTGAGCACGCCGAAGACATCGCCGCTTTCCAAGCAGTGATGGACATCAACGTCATGGGCATGGTGCACACCTTCCAACCCTTCATCGCCGCCATGAAGCAAGCTGGTAGCGGCTCTCTGGTAGGCATCGCCAGCGTAGCCGGCTTGCGCGGTATCCCCGGCGCAAGCGCCTATTCCGCCTCCAAAGCCGCTGCTATTAGTTACCTGGAAAGTCTGCGTGTAGAGTTAATCGGCACCGGCATTAACGTCACCACCATCTGCCCCGGCTACATCCGCACCCCGATGACAGACGTGAACCCCTACCCCATGCCGTTCTTGATGGAACCCGATACCGCCGCCCGCAAAATGGCACGTATCATCCGACAAAAACGCCGCATCGCTATCACGCCTTGGCAGATGGCCTTTGCGGGGGGATTGATGCGGTTATTGCCTGCGTTTGTTTGGGATTGGGTGATGAAGAAAGCACCATATAAACCCCGTTTGGACTGGGATTGGCTGTAGCAAATCTAAATACTCAAAAACCAACTTTCATCAACTGTTACTTTTTCTACTAATTCACGTTTTAGACCCAATTCTAACTCTTTCAATTTTTCAGCTAATTCATCGCCATCAACTAAATCAATTGGCGGAGCGCCATCTCTAGTAGCTTCTTTTAGAGCTGCTGGTGTGAATGTACCTGTAGTGATAAATAAGCCCTTATCAGCCCTGCCTACCATAGCCCCTCTAAAGTCTCTAATGTCGCCAGCACCAACTGAGCCTTTATAACGCTTGCATTGAAAAAGCACATGGAAACTCATAAATCCGTTAATTCGAGCTATACCTTTACCGTCAATACCGCCGTCACCAGTTCGTCCTGTAACCTCAACTTGAACAAAACCAGACTCCCTCAATAACCGCTGAACTAAGCGCTCAAAAGCAGAAGGGTCAAGTTTTTGGGTAAGTACGTTTGACAGGTTCTCCTTCCATGAACTTTCATCATTGATTTCTTTTGCCAGTCCATCCTGTAAATTAGATTTAGGAACTGCTTTATCCAAAGCACGTACAAAATTAACCACATCTGATGGCTCAAATTCAGTCTGAGTTCTGGCCTTCTCCGTTAGTGACCATATGCCACGACTCGAATTTTCTAAAAATCCATACTTCTTCAAATAGGTTCTAGCCCAAGCCAAACGATAGGCAACCTCAGTTTGGCTGCTTTTTTCTTTGTCATGAAGTTGAGCTAGAACTTCATCAGTAAACCCCTCTAACTCAACAACTTTTGTGTAAATCTCTTCAATTGAACCAGAACCTCCTAACTCCCTAGTTGCTTTCAGCAAGGGAATCATTAGTTCATCATAAGTTGGGATTTTTCTCATTTTGATTCGCAACGTCACATAGTGACGAACGTTGGATTTTTAACCTACCAAGAACATTCAGGGTCAAAGAACCCACATGCCAGTAATTCCTCAGTCAGAGCATTGTAGTCCTTAGCCCCCTGGCTATTGGGCAAGAAGGCGAACACGTCTTTTCCGTACACCGGGCTTTCAGCGAGGCTGACTGATTCGAAAATGCGCGTGT
>JANYIK010000109.1 GCA_025362115.1 Methylophilaceae bacterium | reverse complement strand
CTTGCGTCAACTCACGCAGGCGGTTGAGTTATCGAAACAACGACCATTAAGCAATCTTGAGCAACAAGGGTTGATTCAAGGCTTTGAGTTTACGCACGAACTCGCTTGGAATGTGCTGAAGGACTTTTTGGAGCATGAGGGAATGCAGGGATTGATTGGCTCGCGCAGCGTTTCCAGAGAGGCTTTCAAACGCGGACTCATAGAGGACGGGCAGGCATGGATAGACATGATCGAAGGACGCAATTTATCCAGCCATGCCTATAAAGAAGACACCGCAAACGAGTTAGCGCAAGCGATTATAAGCCGCTACCATGCCCACTTTGTTGCGCTGCAAGCAGACATGCAGGCAAGGTTGGAGGCTGCATGAGCTCAGAGTTTGGCTTGCCGGAAAGAACGCTGACCTGCATCCGTACGATTCTTGCCGAACACCCAGCCATTGAACGCGCCATTCTGTATGGTTCACGCGCCAAGGGAAGCTACAAAAACGGTTCGGATATTGATTTGACGCTGATTGGTGCTGGATTAGACCTCAGCACGCAGTTTGCCGTGGCCGGCGCACTGGACGACGCGCCTATCCCCTACACCGTGGATTTGTCCATTTTTACGCAGATCAGTAACCCCAATTTGGTAGAACACATCGAACGCGTAGGCAAGGTGTTTTACCAGCGAAGAGATCAAGGGCAATCCTCATGATGCGCACCTTTGCCAACCCGCTTGCCCGCTGGGGTTTCGCCATCATCGCCAGCATTCTGCTGATGGCTTTGTTCGCACAGTTCATTGCGCCCTACGACCCCGATGCCATCAACGTCAAAGCCATCTTGCTGGAACCTTCTGCAATACATTGGATGGGTACCGATGGCTTGGGGCGCGACGTATTTTCGCGTATGTTGTTCGGCGCACAAATCTCCTTACTGGTAGGCTTTGTCGCGGTAGGCATTTCCACCATCATTGGCATCATTTTAGGGGCGATTTCCGGTTTTTATCGTGGCTGGGTAGATACCGTCATCATGCGGCTAGTAGACGTGATGCTGTCTATCCCCACGTTTTTCCTCATTCTCGCCGTCATCGCCTTTCTCACTCCGTCCATCTGGAACATCATGATCGTGATTGGCCTGACTTCGTGGATGGGCGTCACACGGCTGGTGCGTGCCGAATTCTTAAGCCTGCGTGAGCGCGAATTCGTGCTTTCTGCTAAAACATTGGGCGCTGGCGATATGCGGCTCATCTTCAAGCACCTGCTACCCAACAGCCTCACCCCCATCATCGTCAGCACGGTGTTGGGTATCGCCAGTGCGGTGCTGATTGAGTCGGGGTTATCGTTTCTGGGGTTAGGCGTGCAACCGCCGCAAGCGTCTTGGGGCAACATTCTCACCGACGGCAAGGAGTACATCCAATTTGCGTGGTGGCTATCGCTGTTCCCCGGTTTGGCGATACTGCTCACTGTGCTAGGATACAACCTGCTGGGCGAGGGGCTACGCGATGCGCTAGACCCAAGAAGTAATCATTAGATTAAGGGCTGTCATTCCCGCGGCGGCGGGAATCCAGTCAAGTGACTTGGGGCAGCATAGAGATACATCATTCCGTTGATGTTTGGCTGGATTCCCGCCTTCGCGGGAATGACGACGGCCTAGTATTGACGTACTAATTTTCACATTTTGAAAGGCTTTATATGAGTTTTCTTGCCAACAAACGCGCTTTGGTCACCGGCGTACTCAGTGACCGTTCCATCGCTTACGGCATTGCTGCCGCAATGAAGCGCGAAGGCGCAGAAATCGCTCTCACCTACCAAATGGAAAAATTCCAGGAGCGCGTCACCAAACTGGGGGAAGCCTTCGATTCCAAAATCATCCTGCCTTGTGATCTCGCTGACGACGCGCAGATTGACGACATGTTCGCAAGGCTGGGAAAGCATTGGGACGGCGTAGACATCATCATCCACTCTGCCGCTTTTGTACCTAGAGCCGCACTCGATGGCGACTACCTGGATTGCGTCACCCGCGAAAATTTCCGCATCGCCCACGATGTCAGCTCTTACAGCTTTGCCGCTTTGGCCAAGGCCGGGTTGCCGATGATGCAAGGCCGCAATGCGGCGCTGCTGACCTTGAGTTATTTGGGCGCAGAACGCACCATGCCCAATTACAACGTAATGGGGTTGGCCAAGGCCAGCCTGGAAGCCAACGTACGCTACATGGCGCAAAGTTTGGGGCCCAAGGGTATACGGGTGAATGCGGTATCGGCCGGGCCGATTAAAACGCTAGCGGCCTCTGGCATTGCAGGTTTTGACAAAATGATCGATTACAACAACAAACACGCGCCGCTACGCCGTGGCGTGACTATAGAAGAAGTGGGCAATGTGTCCGCCTTTCTGTGCAGCGACTTAGCCAGCGGTGTAACCGGTGAAATCACTTACGTGGACGGTGGTTTCAATATCACCGCCGCAGCTACTGTAGAGTAAACCCCATGAAAGTTCTTGTTGCTGACGACAGCGCTACCAACCGCGCCATCCTGACTGTATTACTAACCCAGCTTGGGCATCAACCCATCATGGCAGAGGACGGCGCAAAAGCCGTGGCCACATTTGAGCGCGAACTGCCAGATTTAGTGCTGATGGACGTCATGATGCCGGTAGAAGATGGCCTGAGCGCCACCAGGCGCATCAAAGCGCTGCCTGCCGGTCAGCTCACGCCCATCATCATGGTGACGGCACTGGATAGCGACGAGGATGTCATCAAAGCGTTGGAGATGGGTGCCGACGACTACTTTACCAAGCCCATCAAGGTGCAAGTGGTGAAAGCCAAAATTGCCGCTATAGAACACACCATCAATGTACAGCATCAAATCGCTCAAAAAAACGCCGAGCTAGCGCAATACTATTTCACGGCAGAAGACGAGAAGCGCCTCACCAGCCACATCATGGAGCGCTTGACCGAACCCGCCAAACTCCAAGACCCTGCCATTCAATACTGGATCAAGCCGGCGGACTATTGTAGCGGTGATTTGCTTGCTGCCACCCGCACCCCCGGCGGCGCTTTGTATCTATTGCTGGCAGACGGCACTGGCCATGGTTTGTCGGCCGCGTTAGATGTAGTCTCGCTGCCACAGATATTCTATACCATGGCCTCCATCGGCCACTCCATTGGCAACATCGCCACGGAAATGAATAGCAAGATCAAATCGTTATTACCTACTGGCCACTTCGTTGCTGCCACGCTGGTTGCAATCAATCCCACCGAAAAAACGGCAGAAATCTGGAATGGCGGCAATCCGCCAACTTGCATCGTGAGTGCTGCGGGTGCCCTATTACACAGCGCCACCTCACGTCATCTCCCCATAGGCGTGATAGGTGCAGAAGGGTTTGATGCCAGTACCGAAATCATTCGCCTGACGCCTGGCACGCAACTGTTACTGTTCTCTGATGGCTTACCCGATGCCGGCAACACGCAAGGCGAAGAACTCGGCCTCGATCACATTCTCAGCACCTGCTTGGCTTCTACATCAGAAAACCGCATGAACGCCTTGCAAACTATGGTCGGCGATTACATGGGCGATGCTAAAGCGCATGACGATATTTCTATTCTGCTGATTGAAGCTGATCAGTTACTCAACCAAGCTCCCGTTGTCGAAACTTCGCCCCGCCCCGCCGATTACGGCATTGGTAGCGGCTGGCACATTACGTTGCGGCTTGGCTGTGACGAACTACAAAACCTCGACCCCATCCCCTTTACCATCGATTTACTCAAAAAACTCCGGGTGTCGGACTCACATCTAAGCAGCTTGTTTTTGATTATCGCCGAACTCATCAACAACGCCATAGACCACGGTCTATTAAAACTGGAATCCGCACTCAAAGATGATTTGGATGGTTTTGATCTTTATCTGGATCAACGCGCCGAACGACTCGCCACACTCTCCCCAAGCGCCACGCTGGAACTCGTATTTGACCAAAAACCCACCGCACAAGGCTCACAGCTCACCATGCGAGTGAAAGACAGTGGCGACGGCTTTAACCATGCGCATATCTGCAACCTGATTTCAGACGATTTTCTTAAGCATGGTCGCGGCATCGGCTTGGTGCAAAAAATTGCCAAAAAACTGGAGTATCAAGGCAAAGGTAACGAGGTGCTTGTAACTTATTCATTCTGATGTAGAATCAATCTCAGCAAGCTAATTTAAGGGGATATGCGTGAACATTACCAGTAAACAAGAGGCCGACAAAATCACTTTAACGCTTAACGGGCGTTTCGATTTCAGCGTACATCGCGACTTTCGTACCAGCTATGAAGATGCACTAAAAATCACGGGCATCAAAAAAATCGCACTTGATATGTCCGCCGTAGATTACCTAGACAGCTCCGCGCTAGGCATGTTGCTGCTGCTCAACGAGCGAGCCCGCGCAACCAATGCTGAAGTGAATATCGCGCGCTGTTCCCCTGGGGTGATGAAAATTCTGGAAATCGCTAATTTCTCCAAAATCATCAAGACCAGCTAACTCTGGCCAGTACATTCAACCGTGAACATGCCCACTCTACAGAAAAAAGCGCTTTTCGGTACTCTCGCCATTCTGGCCTGCCTTGCAGCAGCGTGGGCGTTCAGCCCGGCACAATCCAGCTATAGCGCACTGCAAATCGCCTGCGTATTAGCCGCGCTGGCAGTTTGGCCAATGATGTCTGTGCTGCATCTGCGACAAGAACAAAAAAACGCCGACACCTATAAGCAAGCTTTTGAGACCGACTTCACCATGCTCGCCAACAGCTTGGATGGGCTGCTCAAGCTATTGCATGAAGAATTCGGGCAGCAAATCCAGAATACGCAAGGCGAGTTGGGGCAATTACAAAACGTGATGGGGGATGCCATTGGCAAACTGGTGACCAGTTTCACCAATATGGAAAACACCACCAACCGCCAACACACGCTGGTTACCAGCCTGCTCAATCAGCATGCGGTGGTGTCTTCTGCGTCTTCTGGTCAGGCAAATGATGATGCCTCACAAAAACCCATGTCCATCAACCAGTTTATGCAAGACGCTACTGCGACCCTCTCCATGTTCGTGGATAACACGGTACACACCAGCAAACTGGGCATGGAGCTGGTAGGTAAAATGGATGACATCAGCAACAAAGTTGGCAAAATACAAAGCGTACTGACGGAAATCGAGGCCATCGCCAGCCAAACCAATCTGCTGGCGCTTAACGCTGCCATCGAGGCCGCGCGCGCCGGCGAAGCTGGGCGCGGTTTTGCCGTGGTAGCCGACGAAGTGCGGAAACTGTCCATGCGCTCTAACGAATTCAGCAACGAGATTCGCGCCGACATGTCCGACGTGAGCAAATCCGTAGCGGCAGCAGAAACGGCGATACAAGCGTTCTCCTCCAAAGACATGAATTTCGCCCTGCAGTCCAAGCAGGACGTGGAAGGCATGATGATAGAAGTAAGCAAACTCAACGATGCCATGATGAGTGCGGTAGAAGAGCTTTCCGTCACTTCCAAACAAGTAGAAGTAGACGTACATACTGCGGTAACTTCGCTACAGTTCCAGGACATGGCCAGCCAATTGGTCACGCATGCCAGCAAGCGCATGGATGCGATTCAATCCATACTTGACGGTATTGCCAGCATTGAACATGGTCATCGCAGTGGTTCTGATCGCTTGGGAACCCTAAAAACGGTAGTACAGGAAGCCACAAAATTAGTCGAGAACATGCGCCATAATCCCGTCAAGCAAATAAATGTTGATGCGGGTGACATAGAACTTTTCTAATTAACATATAACGACTATTTTCACGTATTGAAAGGAGCGAACCGGCATGGCGAAAAATATACTCACTGTTGATGACTCTGCGTCTATCCGCAACATGGTGAGCTTCACCCTTAAAGCAGCTGGGTACGATGTAACCGAAGCTGTTGATGGCCAAGACGGCTTGGATAAAGCTAAAACCAAGGCGTTTGACCTGATTTTGACCGACCAAAATATGCCGCGTATGGATGGCATCGCTTTGATTCAAAATTTACGCGCCATGTCGCAATTCCGTTCCACCCCTATCCTGATGCTCACCACCGAATCGGGTGACGACATGAAAGCCAAAGGCAAAGCGGCAGGCGCCACCGGCTGGCTGGTCAAACCATTCGACCCGCAAAAACTGATTGAAGTTGTGAAAAAAGTGATTGGATAAAGAGAGGGGCTAGAGGCTAGGGGCTAGGGGCTAGGAGGGAATGGTGGCGGCGTTTAAGAGTTATCGAGACCTCAAAGCATGGCAAATGGGTATGGATGTTGCGGAGCTTGCTTACAAGCTCACGAGCCAATTCCCAAAACATGAAATATATGGCTTAAGTAGCCAACTACAAAGGTCAGCAGTATCAGTACCGGCCAACATAGCCGAAGGTCACGCTAGAGAGTCTACCAAAGAGTTTTTGCGATTTCTGTCTATCGCTCAAGGCTCACTGGCAGAATTAGAAACTCATTTACTCTTGGCTCGGCGATTTGGCTACATTCAAACAATTGAACTGGATACCATGATGCAAATGACAGGTGAAACCGGAAAAATTATACGTGGGTTACAGCGTTCCCTTAACCGCAGACTAGCTACCCCCTAGCCTCTAACCTCTGACCCCTTAACTATGAACATAGACATGAGCCAGTTTTTTCAAGTGTTCTTCGACGAGAGCGGAGAGCACTTGGCTGAAATGGAACGGCTGCTGTTGGAACTCAACGTAGACGCGCCGGACATCGAGCAGCTCAACGCCATATTCCGCGCCGCACATTCTATCAAGGGCGGCAGTGGCACCTTTGGTTTCACCGACATGACCGACGTGACCCATGTGCTGGAAAATCTGCTGGATCGCCTGCGTAAAGCTGAAATGGCGATGCGTGCGGAAATGATAGATGTATTTCTGGAAGCGACCGACGTACTTAAAGAGCAACTCGGCGGCCATATCAATGGCACCCTCATTGATGGCGGCTCCGCTCAAACGGTGTGCCAAAAACTACGCGCACTGACCCAAGGTCAAACACCCGCAGCTCAAGCACCTGAAACAGCCCCAGTAATCGCCCAACCCGTTGCTACAGCGCCCACCAGCGCCACCCAGGTATATGACATCGTTTTTCACCCCGGCAAAGCATTTCTTAAGCGCAAAAGCTCGGCCAAAGAGCTGCTCACCCAGCTTGCAGCCTTGGGTGCGCTAGAAACACTGGCTCAAACTGAGAAGAAATCCGGCAAAGGTAAAAAAAATAAAGCGTCCACTGAGTGGCACTGGCAACTCAGCACTAGCGCCACCTTGGACGACATCCAAGAAGCTTTCTCATTTTTTGCAACTCCGGAAGAAGTCAACATCCATCTGCTTGACACCGCAGCACCCGCAGTGGTCGAAAAAGATGTCGGCTACGGATTTTTTACCGACGACCCTGTCCCCGCCATGCCTGCTGCCACAACAGAAGAAGACCTTGGCTATGGGTTCTTTGGCAGCCTAGTACCGCCCGTTGCCACCGCTGAAGAAGGTGATGGTTTCGGCTTTTTTGTACCCGTCGCGCCTCCTACTGTAGAAGCCACGCAACCAGTAGCTGCTGAAGAAAAGCCAGCGGCCTTTGAGCGTCGCGATGGACCGCGTGCTTCACCTACCGCCAATTCTGCTGCGCCTGCTGAATCCTCAATTCGTGTCAGCGTAGAAAAAGTAGACCAACTCATCAACCTAGTGGGCGAACTGGTGATTACTCAAGCCATGCTGGCGCAAACCGCTTCTACGGTTGATATCGCGCTTTACGAGGTGCTCAGTAACGGCATGGGGCAATTAGAACGTAACACGCGCGATCTGCAAGAATCGGTGATGTCTATCCGTATGATGCCCATCAGCTTTGTGTTCAGCCGTTTCCCGCGTGTGGTGCGTGATCTGGCCGCCAAGCTCAACAAGCAGGTGGATTTGGTCACCGTGGGCGAGAACACCGAGCTAGATAAGGGACTGATAGAAAAGATCGCCGACCCACTCACCCACTTGGTCAGAAACAGTTTGGATCACGGCATAGAATCCCCGGAACAACGCATCGCTGCGGGAAAACCGGCCAAAGGCACCATCCGCCTGTCCGCTTCACATCAAGGCGGCAATATTCTGATTGAAGTCAGTGACGACGGTGCCGGGCTTAACCGTGAGCGCATCTTGAGCAAAGCCAAAGAAAAAGGTTTGGACGTATCCGACGCGATGACCGATGCTGACGTATGGCAACTCATTTTTGCCCCTGGTTTTTCCACCGCTGCCGTAGTGACTGATGTGTCTGGGCGCGGTGTGGGCATGGATGTGGTCAAGCGCAACATCACCGAAATGGGTGGCGTGGTGGGGATAGATTCCTACACCGGCAAAGGCAGCAAAATCACCATTCGTTTGCCACTCACCTTGGCCATTCTCGATGGCATGTCAGTATCGGTGGGCAGCAACCTTTACGTGATCCCGCTCAACCTCATCGTAGAAACCCTGCAACCCAAGGCAGAAGACCTCAGAACCGTCGCTGGAGAAGGTGCTATGGTGCAAGTGCGCGGAGAATACCTGCCCATCATCGCCTTGCACGCCCTATTCAATATGCCCACCCACATTACCGACCCCTGCCAAGGCGTACTGGTGTTGATAGAAGCGCAGGGCAAAAAGGCGGCGCTGTTTGTAGATGCGCTCGTCGGCCAACAGCAAGTCGTCATCAAGAGCCTAGAAACCAACTTCCGCCGCATTCTGGGCGTATCTGGTGCCACCATCATGGGGGATGGCACTGTGGCGCTTATTATTGATGTGCCTACCGTGATTAGGCTGGGGCAACAAAAAACTCACACTCTAACTGGAGATATACCATGAAAAAACTTTCCTTGCGGTTACAGCTTACCGTTCTAATCGCGACCATCACCTTGGGACTGATGCTCGTGGGGGTGTTTGCCTACTGGGGACTCACCAAACTCAAAATCAATGGCGAAATGTACCAAGAGATTATCCGCGGCAAGGATTTAGTCGCCGACATTTTGCCGCCGCCTGAATACTTGCTGGAGACGCACTTGGTTGTGCATCAGCTACGCTTTGCCAGCAGCCAAGGCCAGCGCGAAGAACTGATCAAGAAACTCGATGCCCTCAAAAAAGACTACGAAACCCGGCATGAATACTGGGTAAATCAACCTCTGTCGCCCGCGCTTAAAAAACCTTTTTTCACCGACGCTTTTGCACCAGGAGAGGCGTATTTCAAGAAAATTTATACTGATTTCGTCCCCGCCGCGCGCGCAGGCAATGCCAAGCTCATGGACAGCCTGCTGCCCGACCTTGCCAAGCTGTACGAGACGCACCGCGCAGGCATAGATGCCACCGTTGTCATGGCCAACAATGAAGGTGCGGACGTGGAAAAGAGAGCAGGTGTACTCAACAGCCAGGTAACTATCTGGATGCTGGTCGCATTTATCGCGATTACTCTTTTTGTGCTGCTACTCACGCTCACCATTTCTAGAAGATTGCTACGCCAACTCGGTGGCGACCCCAGCTATGCGATGAATGTGGTGAAGCAGATTGCTGATGGCGATTTGACGGTAAAAGTCATCACCCAGACCAACGACACCACCAGTCTGCTGGCTGCGCTAGACGGGATGCAAGGCAGTCTACGCAACCTCATCCTGCAAATTAAGACCTCTGCTGATTCCATCAGCACCGGCGCCAAGGAAATAGCAGCCGGCAATACCGACCTCTCCAGCCGCACCGAAGAACAAGCCTCCAGCTTGGAAGAAACCGCTTCCAGCTTGGAAGAACTCTCTTCCACCGTAAAACAAAATGCCGAGAACGCCAAACAAGCCAACCAGCTCGCCTCAGCGGCTTCTGGTGTCGCTGTCAAGGGCGGCCAGGTGGTCGGTGAAGTGGTGGGAACGATGAGTTCTATCAATGAATCTTCACGCAAGATAGTAGACATTATCAGTGTCATTGATGGGATCGCCTTCCAAACCAACATTCTGGCATTGAACGCCGCCGTAGAGGCCGCCCGTGCTGGTGAGCAAGGCCGTGGCTTTGCCGTGGTAGCTGCCGAAGTACGTAATCTGGCGCAACGCTCCGCTGCTGCTGCCAAGGAAATCAAAACCTTGATTGGCGATTCGGTGGACAAGGTAGAAGGCGGCACTAAGCTGGTGGCGCAAGCGGGCGAGACCATGGAAGAAATCGTCAACTCAGTCAAACGTGTGACCGACATCATGGGTGAGATTGCTGCCGCATCGGCAGAACAAAGCTCCGGCATAGACCAGATCAACAATGCCGTGACTCAACTGGATGAAGTCACCCAACAAAATGCGGCACTGGTAGAGCAAGCCGCTGCTGCCGCAGAATCATTGGAAGAGCAAGCGCAGGAGCTGACCGAATCTGTCAGCGTATTCAAGCTGGATAACGGGGTTGTAAAGACATCTGGC
>JANYIK010000094.1 GCA_025362115.1 Methylophilaceae bacterium | reverse complement strand
TGGCAAGCGCCAGATCCCAACACATACAAGCGGCATTTAATTGGGATATTGCCCGCGCCGCATTGGCGTACGCAATAGGACAATTGGATGAGGTACAAATTGGCCTTAACTTTTTGTCTTCTGAAAGCAAGAAATGACTCTAAAAAAACTGATTTTTAACGGTAAAACACTATCGTTATTGCTGATTGCGGCGCTGGTGGCAGGCTATTTCTATTATCAACGCGGTCACAAAGCGGTGGCCGAATCTGCGTACCGCACCGAACTAGTAGATACGGGCGATATGGTGCAGACGGTTTCCGCCAACGGTACGCTGAATCCGGTGACACTGGTCAGCGTCGGCACGCAAGTTTCAGGCATCGTCAAAAATCTTTATACCGACTTTAATCAACCAGTAAAAAAAGGCCAGATTCTGCTGGAACTGGACGACCAGCTTTACGCCGCGCAAGTGCAGCAGAGCGATGCCAATGTGCGTAATGTGCAAGCCTCGCTTGACTTGGCGCGGGCGAACGAAGCGCGTATGCAAAATCTTTTCTCTCAAGAATACGTCTCGCGTCTGGAGCTGGATCAAGCCGTGCAGGCACGTAAATCCGCTGAAGCACAGATTGCCCAAACCCGCGCCCAACTCAGTAAAGACCGCGTGAATCTGGGTTATACGATAATTCGTTCGCCAGTGTCTGGCGTAGTAGTTTCACGGCAGGTGGATGTGGGACAAACCGTCGTCGCCAGCTTTCAAACACCGGAATTGTTCAAGATCGCGCAAGACCTTTCCAAGATGCAGATTGATTCCAGCTTTGCCGAGGCCGATGTCGGCCAGATTCGCGTGGGGCAAACCGCCAGTTTTAGCGTGGATGCTTATCCCACCCGTAAATTCAAGGCGGTGGTCAAACAAGTCAGGCTTAACCCCACCATACAATCCAGCGTAGTGACCTATGACGTGGTGCTGGGCGTGGATAACCCGGATCAGGTGCTGCTGCCTGGCATGACCTCTTACGTCAGCATTGTGCTGGCTGAAAAACAGGACGTATTGCGCGTACCGAATGCCGCGTTACGCTATCATCCCGCGCTAGCAGCAGGCAAAAAATCAGACAAGTCGCAACGCAAAAAATCTGATGGCGCTGGGCGTAGCCTATATGTATTACGTGACGGCAAGCCAGCAGCCGTGAAGGTGACGCTGGGCATGACCGATGGCCGTTATACCGAGATCGTGCCCGGCGCACTGAAGACAGGCGATACGGTGGTAATAGGTGACGTGGCGGCAGATAACGAAAAAAGCAATGGCATGAAGATGAGAATGTTCTAAATGCAAAGCCCCACCCCGCTCATTAGCATTAGCCACCTGGACAAACAATACGAAACCGCCGCCGGCGCGGTGCCGGTATTGCACGATATCAGCCTAAACATCAGCAGCGGTGAATTCGTCGCCATCATGGGGCCGTCCGGCTCCGGTAAATCCACTTTTATGAATATCCTCGGTTGCCTGGATGTGCCAACCGCTGGCAAATATGTATTGAGCGGGCGCGAGGTCGGCGGGCTGGATAACAACGCGTTGGCAGCGCTGCGTAATCAGGTGATAGGCTTTGTGTTTCAAGGATTCAATCTACTGCCGCGCGCCGATTTGGAAACCAACGTAGCGCTACCGTTACTCTATGCCCGCGTGGGCAAGGCCGAACGCCTTGAACGGGCGCGGCATTACTTGAGCAAAATGGGCTTGGGCAAATATTACAAATCGCTACCCAGCAATATTTCCGGCGGGCAACAGCAACGCGTGGCCATTGCGCGGGCATTGGCCAGCAAACCCAGCCTGATCCTGGCAGACGAGCCTACGGGCAACCTCGACACCAAAACTAGTCAGGAAATCATGGATATTTTTACCCAACTCAATCGGGAAGAGGGCATTACTGTGGTGCTGGTGACGCACGAGCCAGATATTGCCGCCTATGCCAAGCGTTTGGTCAAATTTGTCGATGGGGTCATTGTGCATGACGGGGCAGTAGAACACTTAAACACAGAGGCCAGCGCATGATAGGTGTAATGCTGGGAGAAGCCTGGCACGCGATGGGCGCCAACCGCTTGCGTACTTTTTTGACCATGCTGGGCATGGTCATCGGCGTGGGGGCGGTAATCCTGATGCTGGCTATAGGTCAAGGCGTGCAAACTTCAGTCAATGCGTCCATCGCCTCTATGGGCAGCAATTTGTTCATTGTAGTATCGGGTTCTACCACTGCGGGTGGCCTGCGTTCCGGCGGAGGAGCCTCACCGACCCTCACCGTGGGTGACGCTCAAGCCATGAGCGAATTATCCGGTATCCGCGCCACCGCGCCCGTGGCGCAAGGCAACGCACAAGTCATCTATGGTTCCAACAACTGGAGTACCGCAGTGGCGGGAGTCACTCCGGATTACCTAGATGTCGCCGCCTGGCAGATGGAAGACGGTTACTGGCTTTCCAACTCCGACATGCGCTCAGCCACGCGCGTGGCGGTGCTGGGGCAAACCGTGGTGCAGAATTTATTCGGCGACGAGAGCCCGCTCGGCAAAACCATACGTATCAAGCAAAGTCCGTTCATCGTTATCGGCACGCTGGTGAGCAAAGGCCAAAGCCTGGATGGGCGCGACCAGGACGATACTATTCTGATACCAGTCCGCACCGCGCAGCGCCAAGTGTTCGGCTCGCAATTTCAGAACAGTGTGCGGATGATTATGGCGCAAGCCGCCTCCCCTGCTGCCATGCCGCAAGCCGAGAAAGACATGAACGATCTGCTGCGCCAACGCCATCGCATCCGTGAAGGCGCAGACGATGACTTTACCGTCCGCAACATGGCGGCGCTAGCCAAAACCGCCGCGCAAACCGCGCAACTGATGTCCATGCTGCTGGGCGCGATCGCCTCGATTTCGCTGGTGGTAGGTGGTGTGGGCATTATGAATATCATGCTGGTGTCCGTCACCGAACGCACCCGCGAAATCGGCATCCGCATGGCGATAGGTGCTAGGCGGCGCGACATCCTTACCCAGTTCCTGCTGGAAGCGGTAAGCATCTCGGTGGCGGGCTGCATGATAGGCGTGGTGCTGGGTGTGGG
>JANYIK010000061.1 GCA_025362115.1 Methylophilaceae bacterium | reverse complement strand
CGCTGATGGGCGCTTTGCAGGCGGCGCATTTGCCGCTTAAGCATACATAGCTGATGAGCGGAATATTATGCAGTGCCGTAATTTGGTTTCCGCAACAGGGGCAGGCGGAGCGCGGAGCAGAGAGTGTGTAAGGTGCTAGCGCAGGTGGCGGTTCTTGCCCTGATTTTTCGGCAATATGGCTGGCTAGCTCAAACTCCCACTCGCGCTCCAGTATTCTCGGTAGACGGTGGATAACTACATTGAGGAAACTACCGACGACGAGGCCGAATAAGAAAGCGATGAAGATAAATAATGTTGTTGGCATGCAGCCAGTATAAGCGCCTATTTCGGCAGTGCAAACACCATCAGCGCGTCGCCTTGCTTAAACCCGAAAATCTGGCTACCGCCTGCCGCGACCGCCACGTATTGCACACCATCAATGGCATAGCTAATCGGTGGCGCATTGACGCCTGCCGCTGCTTTGAATTGCCAAAGTGACTTGCCTGTTGCGCTATCAAACGCGTCGAAATTACCGTTGCCTTCACCCGTAAACACCAACCCGCCTGCGGTGGCCAACACACCGCCGACTAGCGGATCATCGGTTTTCTGTTGCCAGTTGATTTTGCCGGTTTCTAGGTTAATCGCTGAGAGCAAGCCCCAGTGCGGTTCGTTCATGGGTTCTAGCGATGAATAGCGGATTCCCGGTTTGTTCACATCGGCTTGCGCGTCGGTGATGCCATCATGCAGCGTGTAGCGTACTGGCCAGTGGATGGCAGCTACAAAGGCGGTTTGGCTCACTTCATCCACCGCCGAGGGCGACCAATTCACGCCACCAAACACGCCGGGGAAGATACGTGTACCGTCTGCGGTGGATTTGGCGAACATATTGCTTTGCGGCACAAATGCGTCGGATTTCAACAGTAGCTTGCCCGTCGTGCGCTCATGCACATAAAACCAGCCCAGTTTGCTGGCTTGTCCCACGGCGGCGATTTTTTTGCCGTCGCGCATTAAATCAAATAACACCGGCGGGCTGGCCACGTCGTAGCCCCATTGGTCGTGCGGTACTTGTTGGTAGTGCCATTTAATCTTGCCAGTGGCGGCATCCAGCGCCACCAGTGATACGGTGTAGAGATTATCGCCAGGCCGCGACACGTCATCCATCTGCGGCGACGGGTTACCCGTGCCAAAAAACAGCAAGCCGCTGACGGGGTCTATGGCCGGAGTACTCCAGGCGGAACCGCCGCCATAGCGCCCAGCGTCGGGATATTGAGCAAGCGTCGCGCGTTCTTTTGCGATGTCGCGATTGAGCGGAATGCCGTCCGGCGTGGTCGCGCTAAATTTGCCTTCCCAACCTTGTGGCGGAATCGAATCAAACTGCCACACGCGCTTGCCGGTGGCGGCATCAAACGCGGCTAAAAAACCGGGGCGGCCATAGCGCCCCGCCACCCCTACTACCGCACCCAGTGGGGCATTGGGCGTGGCTTTCTCAAGGTGCAAACCGTAACCCACGCCGGTAATTCCTACGATCACTTTGCCCTGATACACCACCGGCGCCATGGCAATGCCCACACCGGTTGTGCCACTCACATTATCTTTTTTCAGCGGGTCGCTATCGCGCAAAGAATCGGCGACTTCGGCGTTATTCGTCACGCCATCATTCGCCGCATCAATATCCCATAATACTTTGCCTGTTTTGGCCTCCAGCGCAATCAGTCGCGCATCCACCGTGCCGATGAATACCTTGCCGTCACTCACCGCCACCCCGCGATTCGCCGGTCCGCAACACATGGGGTAATCTTTTTTGCGCTGATGCTCATAGCGCCAAAGCAGATGTCCGTCGCGCGCATCCAGCGCTACTACGTGGTTGAACGGTAGCGACAAATACATTACCGCATCCACCACGATGGGCGTGGCTTGGAAGGTCGAATTCACGCCGCTGTTGTACGTCCAGCGATGCGCTAGTTGTGCCACATTAGCACGGTTGATTTGGCTTAAAGTTGAAAAACGCTGATTGCTGTAATCGCGCCCATAACTCGGCCAGTCTTGATTGCTAGCGCTGGTTAAAGGCTGGGTAGCGCAGGCGGCAAGCAAGGCGAATAAGGGGGCGAAGGCAATATATTTTTTCATGATTAAGCACAGTTCCAGAATTGTTTGAAGCATTGTAAAACTTATTTGGATTGCGAGGTAGACAGATTTGTCTATTTTTTGAAGTTGTAACAAATGGGGTCAGGCGCAGGACGTATCAGTTAAAATGCATGCCATGTTTTACGAACTCATTCGCCCCACGTTGTTCCAGCTCGATGCAGAGCGCGCCCATCACCTGACATTAAACGCGCTTCAGCTTTCGCACAAGGCCGGATTGCAGCCGTTGTGGGTAAAAAAATGTAAACCTAGCCCGCGACAAGTAATGGGATTGGAGTTTCCCAACCCCGTGGGCTTGGCGGCGGGTTTGGACAAAAACGGCGCGTACATTGATGCGCTGGCCAGCTTGGGTTTTGGCTTTATCGAAGTCGGCACTACCACGCCGCGTTCGCAACCCGGCAACCCAAAGCCGCGCATGTTCAGGCTGCCCGAGGCGCAGGCCATCATCAATCGGCTGGGATTCAATAACGACGGCGTAGATGCGTTGATAGAAAATGTTAAAAACGCTGAATATCGCGGCATTCTTGGCATCAACATCGGCAAAAATTTCGACACACCGATAGAACATGCCAGCGATGACTACCTGATTTGCCTGCGTAAGGTCTATACCCACGCCAGCTATGTCACGGTCAATATCTCCTCGCCCAATACCAAGAATCTACGCCAGTTGCAAGATGCCGAGGCGCTACGTGGTCTGCTGGCAACACTTAAAACCGAACAGGAAAAGTTGGCGCAAGTTCACGGAAAATATGTGCCAATCGCCTTGAAGATTGCACCTGACCTGGAACCGGAACAGATCAAGGAGATTGCCGACGCG
>JANYIK010000181.1 GCA_025362115.1 Methylophilaceae bacterium | reverse complement strand
AACAACTGTCAACAATTGAATGGACGACAGCTAATATCCATGAAGCAATCGAGGCAGCAGTGACGAACAATGGCCTCAAATTTCCCAAGATCGCCATGCCATTGCGGGTGATGGTGACCGGCGGTACGCAATCGCCTTCTATTGATGCTGTTATGGCCTTGATGAAGCGGCAAAAGACTTTGGCGAGCATCAAAAATTGCTTGGTATAATCGGGCAAGTATATTTAAGGTGACACGAGGGTAAATAATGAAATTGAAATTTCAAGTTGGGTTATTGGTGCTGGCGTTAAGTAGCGCCTTGTCAGCGATGGCAGCCGAGGCAGACTTGGCCGCGGCAAAAGCACTGCTGGAATCCGGTAAACCCGCAGAAGCCTACACCGCATTGGAGCCATTCGAGTCCGAGATGGCAGGCGACCAGGATTATGACTATTTGCTCGCTGTCGCTGCACTGGATAGTGGGCATCCAGAAAAAGCCATTCTGATTTTTGACCGTGTTTTGTTGGTCAATCCAAAATTCGCTGGCGCTCGCATGGATTTGGCACGTGCTTATTTTGAGCTGAAAAGTGATACCGCAGCGCGTGAGCAGTTTGAGCTGGTACAAGCTGAAACCCCGCCAGAACCGGCCAAATCCGTCATCGCCAAATACCTCGCCGCCATTGATGCTCGCAGCGCTGCAAAAACCGATAGCTTCACCGCCTATACTGAATTTGCGATAGGTTATGACAGTAACGTCAATGCCTCCACCAGTGATGCCAATATCTTCGTGCCAGCATTGGGAGCCACATTGACTTTGGCATCCAGCAATCTTGAATCTTCCAGCAAGTATTTTTCAGTAGTTGCCGGGGGTGAATATACCCATGTGATGAGCCCTAAGATCAAGCTGTTCATCGGTGCCGACATCAAAAAACGCCAAAATCCAGATGCCTCAGCGTTTGGTACTGGCTCTTTAGATACCCATGCTGGGATTCGCTACGGCGAAGACGATAACAATGTTACCGTGGCGTTACAGGGTGGTCGTTTCTACCTTGCCGGAGACCCTAATCGCGATACTTTTGGTGCCAGCGCGCAATGGACAATGACGATACATCCACAGTTGCAAGTCAGTCTATTTGGCGCGTTCACCGCTAGCCGTTACGTGCCAACCACAATCCAAGCCAACGATTCCAATCTGGGCTTAGCAGGGATTTCCTGGCTGTATGCGGTTGACCCCGAAGCTAAAACAGTTATTTCCACCTCCGCTTTTGTCGGTAAAGATGGCGAAGATAAAATTCGCGCCGATGGCAGTAAGGATTTTCGCGGTGTCCGTGTGGCAGCGCAACATCGCCTGCGTGACGACATTGCCTTGTATGGCAGCCTAGGCGTTCAGCTTGGCGATTACGATACAGTCAATATTGCCTTTAATGAAAAACGTGAAGATAAACAATACGATGCCGCTGCTGGCGTGAGCTGGCGCGTCAATGACGCTTGGTCTGTGCGCCCGCAAGTGTCCATTACTAAAAATAAATCCAATATCGCCATCTACCAATATGACCGCAAAGACGCTTCTGTTACTGTGCGTTGGGACTTTCGCTAATTGGTGAATATTACCGATAATTGTGTGAATAGCTGCCATAAAAAAGTATCAATAAGCGCATAAACTGGCCGTAATTGAAACAGGGTGCATGCAGCAAGGTGTGTCGAGTTTTTCGGAATTCAAGTTTGGGAGAAATAAAATGAAATCTTTACATCATGTGGCGTTGGGCTTAGTTCTGGCGCTCTCACTATCATTTTCTAGCGTGGCTTTTGCTGTCGTCGGTAAGTTCCAGTTCGTTAACGGCGAGGTCACGGTGATCAATGCCCAAGGCCAGCAACGTGTGGTGAAGAAGGGTGACACGATTGATGAAGGAGACACGGTCGCCTCCTCTGGCAATGGTTTTGCCCAGATCAAAATGGAAGACGGTGGATTCTTTGCGGTACGGCCAGACACCAAGTTCAAGGTGGATACTTTCAAATACAACGGCAAGGAAGATGGCAGCGAAAAAGGCCTGTTTTCACTCCTCAAAGGTAGCCTACGCTCGGTGACCGGCGTTATCGGCAAAAAACATCACGACAACTACAAGATACAAACTGCGACTTCTACCATTGGTATTCGCGGCTCTGGTGCGGATGTTGGGTATGACGAAGCAATAGGCACTGCGGTACAGACCCTGTTTGGTGGACATACGCTGACCAGCGGTGGTCAAACCATAGAAACTGGACCAGGGCAAACTGCGTTAGCACCGCCAGGAGAAGCTCCAAAACTTGTGCCTAACTTCCCGTTCAGCACCGATAACGGTGGTGGTCAGCCGGGCGGCAAAAGCGCTAACGGAGACGAAAACAGTGACGGAGCTAAAAACGTCAAGGGCAAAGATGATGACAAGCTAGACAAGATTGTCGCAGATGATGATGTCGTGATTCCGGTCACTACTACTGACGGCACCAACTTAACCGAGAATGAAGATAGTGCAGGTGGGTCTTTGGCTGGAACTACCTTGCCAGCAGGTCAGTACATCCACCATATCTCCAGTATCTTGCCGCAAGGGACAGGGTTTTGGCACACAGAACACAATTCTGATGATTTTAGTGATGATGCCAGCAACGTTAAATTCAAAGGTAGCGGTGGTCTGGCAAGTATAGCGGACACAAAGTTTAAGGTTGATGATGCCGCGAGTCAATTTTTCCAACATTCTAATAGTTCTATGACAGCGACTGGTGGGACAGATTCGGATTTGTATAGCACCCCAGACGGCAGTATTCATATAGGCCGTATTCATGGCGGCACTATTACCAATTGTACGCCGAGCTGTTTGACCGACAACATCGTGGATGCACACTGGATAGTGGCAAAGGTAGGAGCGCCGGATTTGGTACAAGGCCTGACTGGTACTACGACCTACAATATGGCTGGGGCAACCCATCCTACCGATTCTGCAGGTAACGTGGGCACATTGACCTCGGCCACTTTGAATGCCAATTTCACGACTCAAACGATAGGCTTTGGTTTAGGTTTGAATATTGCAGGAAACACTTTCACCGCAGGGGCTGCTGGAGTACCCATCACTAATAACGGGTTTGAATCTCATGGTTTGGTGGTTACTTGCTCCGTGGGGCCATGCGCTCAAGGTACTTATACCGGTAATGTGGGCGGCGGGTTTTTCGGTAATGCTGCTGCCACGGCTGCTTTGGGCTACGATTTTTGGCCAAGCAGTAATGTGTCAGGGAATTACACAGATTATATTGCTGGTCTAGTGGCATTCACTGCCGGTACTCCACCCGTTGTAACGGCTACACCAGCGGCACTTGGCAGCGGTGTGGCAATAACCGCGCTGTTCTCAGGGGGTGACCCGTCGGTATCCTTGAATCCGCTAAATCAATATAACGACAATGACGGCAAACATTTTTCCAGTAGTAATAACGCTGGCAATTTGGTCTCTTTTGCCAGAGATAGTAGTGGTGGCAGCAGCGAGATGAGTTTTGGCTTAGGTGGAGGCTCTCTGATCAATACCGGTTCGGATGCGCTTGGTGTAAATTGGGGACGTTGGACGGGTTCTTATATCGCCAACTCACACAACAGCGGCACCACTTACATCAACACGCCAGCGGGTGATTTGCACTTTATAGCTGCCAATCACATCACTACCGGCAGTGAGTTGGGCGCTTTGAGCATCACTGCTAATTATAATGTGTCGTTCGTTGGCACTAACCCGACCGATAACTCTGCTGGCGTAGGTACGTTGACTACGGCCAATGCCACAGTCAACTTCAGTTTGTCGCAGGTGACCGCATATAATATTGCTGGCAGCGGAGGCACGTCATTCGGAGGATGGAGTGCATCCGGTAGTGGCTCAATTGGACACTTCGTCGGGACTAATGGAATTAATTTGAATGGCACATGCGCTGGTGGGACTGGAGCCTGTGCTTCAGTAGGCACGACGGTTTCTGGCAAAGCTACAGGTGCCTTTGTTGGAGCGGCAGCGCAGGGCATGATTTCCACCTATAATCTGGTTTCAACGGGTTCTGAAAAATTAGTTGGTGCAGTGTTAATGAAGCGTTAATCGTTAAAGCGGCCTCAAAGCAACCTCAAACAAAAAGCTTCGATTCTTCGGGGCTTTTTGTTTTTTACAGCGTGATAGCAAATTAGATTGAATTGGCGTAGAGTTTGATTGTCGAAATGACTCCACCAAAGAGGGAGAACCCGTGAACACCAAAATTCCCAGTCTGCAAGACCCTTTCCTGAATACTCTACGTAAAGAACACGTGCCGGTTTCCATCTATTTGGTCAACGGTATCAAGCTACAAGGCCAGGTTGATTCGTTTGACCAATACGTGATTCTGCTCAAAAACACGGTCACACAGATGGTTTACAAACACGCTATCTCCACCATCGTTCCAGCGCGTATGGTGACGATGCCGCATACTGATGAGGCCGATGAAGATTAATGTTTGACCGTCCTAGCGGCGGCTCGGCTGCGGTATTAGTCAGTTTAGACTTTGGTTACACAGGCTATGAAGATAGCTTGCAAGAGCTCCATCACTTGGTGACTAGCGCGGGCATGATGGTGCGCTCCGTAGTTGAAGGCCGCCGCGCCAAGCCTGATGCCGCTTTGTTTGTGGGTAGTGGTAAAGCAGAAGAACTCAAGGCCAGCTTAGTTGTTAGCGATGCCCAAGTTGCCGTTTTTAATCACGACCTCTCCCCCGCGCAGCAGCGCAATCTGGAAAAGCTGTTGGAATGCCGCGTGGTGGATCGTACCGGCTTAATCCTCGATATTTTCGCCCAACGTGCCAAAAGTCATGAAGGTAAGTTACAGGTAGAGCTTGCCCAGTTGGAACATCTTTCCACAAGGCTGATCCGCGGCTGGACACACTTGGAACGGCAAAAAGGCGGCATCGGTGTCCGCGGCGGGCCAGGGGAGACGCAGTTGGAGCTAGACCGCCGACTGTTGCGTCAACGCGTAAAACTACTCAAGGAGAAACTGCAAAAACTCAAAGCCCAGCGCGGCCAGCAACGGCGTTCTCGGCAGCGCTCTGGGGTGATGTCGGTGTCGCTGGTGGGCTACACCAATGCCGGAAAATCCACGCTATTTAATCGTCTCACGCAGGCTGGCGCTTATGTGGCCGACCAGTTATTCGCCACGCTGGATACTACCTCGCGCAAAATGTTCATCCCGAACTGTGGGTCAGTGGTGGTGTCCGATACCGTAGGTTTCATTCGTCACTTGCCGCATGCTTTGGTAGAGGCCTTTGGCGCGACGCTGGAAGAGGCGGTGCAGGCTGACGTGCTGTTGCACGTGGTGGATATTGCCAGCCCGGCGCGTGAAGAGCAGGTATTGGAAGTCAATCGCGTGCTGGCCGAGATAGGCGCGGAATACGTGCCGCAAATCCTGGTGTTGAACAAGATAGACAGCACGGACATAGCGCCCAGTATTGAGCGGGACGAGTATGGTAAAATCTGCAAGGTTTGGGTGTCAGCGCAACAAGGCAGCGGCATGGAGTTGATTCGGCAGGCATTGGTTGAACGTTATCCTCATCAACACATTCATTTGGCAACACAGGCAGCATCAAATTTAGATATGGTTTTGGAGTAATGTATGTCATCAAATGACCCCGGTTGGGGCAAAAAACACAACGAAGGTCCCCCGGATCTGGACGAGATGATGCGGGACCTCACGCGCAAAATAAATAATCTGTTTGGTAGAAAGGGCACCCCGCCTAATGGCGAGCCACCGCCAAAAGAGTCTATGGGTGGAGGTGGTATCGGTTTGGTTATAGGGCTGATTCTGGCAATTTGGCTAGCGACTGGTTTTTATATCGTGGATCAAGGCAAGCGTGGTGTAGTGCTGCGTTTCGGTAAGCTGGTAGAAACTACTCAACCAGGCCCACGTTGGCATTTTCCTTACCCGATTGAGTCGGTAGAAATCATGAATCTGGAACAAGTGCGTACCGTAGAGGTGGGTTATCGTGGTGCAGCGGAGGGTGGCGGCTCGCGTAGCCGTGAACTTCATGAATCGCTGATGCTGACTGACGACGAGAACATCATAGATTTACAATTCGCCGTGCAGTACAACCTGAAAAGTTCCGAAGATGCGCTGTTTAATAACCGCTCAAACGAAGAGGGGGTGCGTGGTATCGCCGAAACTGCGATTCGTGAAGTAGTGGGTAAGAGCCGTATGGATTTTGTGTTGTATGAAGGTCGCACCGAAGTGGCACAGCACGTCAAGTCCCTGATGCAAGAAGTGTTGGATAGATACCAATCAGGTATTCGCATTGTTGGGGTGACCATGCAGAACGCACAACCGCCAGAGCAGGTGCAGGCCGCGTTTGATGATGCGGTGAAAGCAGGCCAAGACTTGGAGCGACAAAAGAACGAAGGTCAGGCCTACGCCAATGATGTGATTCCTAAAGCCCGTGGTAACGCCGCACGCTTGTTGGAAGAGGCTAACGGTTACAAGCAGCGCGTCATCAATGAAGCACTGGGTAATGCCAGCCGCTTCAGCCAAGTGTTAGGACAGTATGAAAAAGCACCTGAAGTGACACGAAACCGCATGTATTTAGAGACGCAGGAACAGGTGTTGTCTAATTCCAGCAAGGTCATCGTAGATCAAAAATCCGGCAATGGCAGCATGTTGTATCTGCCGCTGGATAAATTGATGTCACAGCCCGTTCCCACGCACTCTGACAATGTGCAACAGGCTCCCGCTATTGTTCAACCCATCCCTGAAATTACAGAATCCATGACACGTTCACGCGATTCCTCGCGCAGCCGTGATCGGGAGGCCAGACCATGAAAAATTTAGGTGCAAGTGTATTGGTAGTGATCGTGTTTTTAGTCATCGCCAGCCTTTCTGCGTTCACTGTAGATCAACGTGAGTACGCCATCGTGTTTCGTTTGGGTGAGATCGTATCGGTTAAAAAGCAGCCTGGCCTTTACTTCAAAGTGCCATTAGTTGAAAACGTGCGCTACTTTGAAAAGCGCATCGTGACCCTAGATTGGGTGGAGCCTGACCGCTTTATCACCAGCGAGAAAAAGAATGTACTGGTGGATTCTTTCGTCAAGTGGCGCATCATTGACCCCGCCAAATACTACGTTTCAGTGCGCGGTGATGAGGCGCAAGCGGAGGCGCGGCTTTCGCAGGTAGTCAACGACGGTCTGCGCGCCGAGTTCGGTAAACGCACTATTCATGACGTGATTTCTGGCGAACGCGCAAAGATCATGGATATTCTGCGTCAAAAAGCCAATCATAATGCGGGCCAAATGGGCATACAGGTGTTGGATGTGCGCTTAAAGCGCGTAGATCTGCCGCAGGAGGTGAGCGACTCGGTGTTCCAGCGTATGGAAGCGGAGCGTAAGCGCGTCGCTAACGATTTGCGTTCGCAGGGCGCTGGGGCTGCTGAGAAGATACGTGCCGATGCGGACAAGCAAAAAGAAGTCATCATCGCCGAGGCTTTCCGCGAAGCGCAGCGTATCAAGGGCGAAGGCGATGCCAAGGCTTCTGAGACTTACGCCGCCGCCTATGGCCGCAATCCTGAGTTCTATGCCTTCTATCGCAGCCTTGAGGCCTACCGTAATAGCTTCCGTAGTAAGGCTGATGTGATGGTGTTGGACCCTGGCTCTGACTTCTTCAAGTACATGCGCGGCGCTGGTGGAGCAAAGGCTGCGAAAAAATGAGAAGTGCGCTGTGAATAGCAACATCATATTCGCGCTTGGCTTGGTCTTGGTGCTGGAAGGTTTGTTGCCATTACTGGCTCCTTCGGTATGGCGGGAAACTTTCATTCGCATGATTAAATTCACTGACGGTCAGTTACGCTTTGTGGGGCTGGGTTCCATGCTGAGCGGTCTCGTCATCATATTGTTATCGCGCTCATGAAACATAACTGGTTGCTGCCTGAATATATCGAAGACCTGTTGCCCGCCGAGGCGCAACAGCTTGAGCAATTGCGTCGTAAATTGCTGGATTTGTTTCACGGCTATGGGTACCGATTGGTGGTTCCTCCCTTGTTGGAATATCTGGAATCGCTCAATGCCGGAGTAGGGCACGACTTGGATTTGCTCACGTTCAAGGTTGTGGATCAGCTTTCAGGCCGTTTGATGGGCATACGATCCGACATTACCCCGCAAGCCGCACGCATAGATGCACATCGGTTGAACCAGACTGGAGTCACCCGTCTGTGCTACGCCGAGAGTGTATTACGCACACAAGCAGAGGGGTCTGATCAATCGCGTCAACCTTTGCAAGTAGGTGCAGAACTGTTTGGGCACGTGGGGCTTGAGAGTGATTTGGAAATTCAGCGCTTGATGGTGCAGGCTTTACAGTTGGCCGAAGTCAAGCAAGTGTTGGTGGATTTTAGCCATGTGGCAATTTTCCGTGCTTTGATAACCCGCGCAGAAGTCGGAAAAGACCTGGAAAACGAATTGTTTACAGCGCTGCAAGCCAAGGATGTAGGCGTATTGACCGAGATTGTGGCGGGCTTGGATGCGGTCACCCGCGATGCCCTGTTGGCGCTGCCAGAGTTGTATGGCGCGGTGGATGACGTATTGCAAGCTGCGCAACAACGCTTGCCACAATATGCGGAAATTAAACTGGCTTTGCAAGACATCAAGCGCGCCGCACAAAATATTACCGAATTGGGTGTTGAGGCCAATGTTGATCTGGCTGAGCTGCGCGGCTATCACTATCACACTGGTATGGTGTTTGCTGCCTATACAGCAGACCACTCCGGCGCGTTGGCGCAGGGCGGGCGTTATGATCAAATCGGCCAGACCTTTGGCCGTGCGCGCCCGGCCACGGGATTCAGTTTGAACTTGCGCACTCTGATGACGTTGTCGTCTTTGCCCACTTTGGTCCAAGGTATATTGGCACCTTATTTGGACGACAATGCATTACAGCAAAAAATGGCGGCATTGCGTGCGGCGGGTGAGGTAGTGATTGTGGATTTGCCGGGACACGAGCAGCAGCGCGGTGAGTTGAATTGTGACCGTATGCTGGTCAACAATTCTAAAGGTTGGGAAGTCGTTCCCATCAAAATTTAAGGGAAATAATGGGAAAGAACGTCGTAGTTATAGGTACCCAATGGGGTGATGAGGGTAAGGGGAAAATCGTTGATTGGCTAACCGACCATGCGGAAGGCGTAGTACGCTTTCAGGGTGGCCACAATGCGGGGCATACGCTTGTCATAGCCGGTAAAAAGACCGTGCTGCACCTCATCCCCTCCGGAATTTTGCGCAACACCGTACAGTGCTATATAGGCAATGGCGTAGTGTTGTCTCCACAAGCTTTACTCAAAGAAATCAAAGAGCTAGAACTCGCTGGTGTGGATTTGCGTTCACGCCTCAATATCAGCGAAGCTTGTCCGATTATTTTGCCCTACCACGTAGCGTTAGACCAGGCTCGTGAAGCCGCTAAAGGCAGCGCCAAGATAGGTACGACTGGGCGCGGCATAGGTCCCGCTTATGAAGACAAAGTGGCGCGGCGGGCGATCCGGTTGCAAGACCTGTTCCACCGTGAGCGTTTTGCCGCCAAGTTGGGTGAGGTGCTGGACTATCATAATTTTGTGCTAAAAAATTACTTCCACGCAGAAACCGTGGATTTTCAACGTACTTTAGATGAGACCTTGGCGCTAGCTGCTGAAATCAAGCCCATGGTAGCCGACGTGCCGAATATGCTGTACGAAGCCAACAAAGCCGGAAAGCCATTACTGTTTGAAGGCGCACAAGGCGCATTGCTGGACGTGGATCATGGCACTTATCCTTTCGTCACTTCCTCCAACACTATTGCGGGTGGGGCTTCTACCGGCAGCGGTGTCGCGCCGCAGATGTTGAATTACGTGCTTGGCATCACCAAGGCCTACACCACGCGCGTTGGCTCCGGGCCTTTCCCCACCGAACTCTACGATGCCGAGGAAAAATTGGATCCCATAGGTAAGCAATTGGCGACGCGTGGGCACGAATTTGGCTCAACCACAGGTCGTGCGCGTCGTTGTGGCTGGTTTGATGCGGCGGCACTGAAGCGTTCAATCCAAATCAACGGCGTATCTGGGCTGTGTATTACCAAACTTGACGTGATGGACGGCATGGAGACCATACGCATTGGCGTGGGCTACAAGATAGATGGCGATGTGCGCGATTTATCACCGGTGGGAGCTGAAGCATTAAGTGACTGCGAGCCTATCTACGAAGAACTTCCCGGCTGGAGCGAAAACACCGTAGGCATCAAAAACTATGACGACCTGCCGCAAAACGCCAAACACTATTTACGGCGTATGGAAGAGGTGTGTGGGGTGCCGATACATATCATTTCCACTGGTCCCGATCGCGACGAAACTATCGTGTTGCACCATCCCTTCGAGGACTAATCTAAGTGGCAGCTAGGCATGAAAAACAGCGTCTAGCTTGGGCTCTCACTGGCTCTGGACATTACTTGAAGGAGTGTCTGGATATCATCCATACCTTGACTGATGTGGATTTGTTTTTGAGCAAAGCTGCCGCTGAAATCCTTAAACAGTACGGCTACGAGCATTCTGTGGGGCGCGTGTTTCAGGATAAAACTGCCAGCAGCGTGCCTGTGGGCATGTTCTACAAGAATGAGTATCACAGTGTAATCATCGCGCCCGCCAGTTCCAACACCGTGGCCAAAATGGTATGCGGCATTTCGGATAATCTTGTTACCAACATTTACGCCCAAGCAGGTAAGTGCCGCGTCCCTAGCATTGTCTATGCCTGTGACACCGAGCCAGAGCTGGATTCTGACGCGCCGCGTGAAAATCTGGTCAAAGTGTATCCGCGGCGTATAGACTTGGAAAATGTCACCAAACTTAAGACTTTTGAAGCCACAACAGTGGTGGCGGATATGGCAGGGCTTAAAGCTGCGATACACGAGCAATGTCTGAAAACATCCTCTTCTTGACCGGAAAACTGGCTGAAAAAAGCCTGCAAAAGGTGCTGGGAGAGATGCAACCTACGCCGTTCGAGTATCAAATCACACCGCTTGGTATTTCTGTTGCTGCGCTCATGACGCCTGAATTCATCGCCCGTCGTTTACCACAAATTCCTCACGCTGATCGCGTGATATTGCCTGGTTTGTGCCGTGGTGAGTTGGATGCCTTAAGCGCTCAATATGGCGTGCCTGTTGAGCGTGGGCCGGAGGACTTGAAAGATTTGCCACAGTACTTTGGGCGCGGAGGCAAAGCGCCAGATTTATCCAAGCACAACACCCTGATTTTTGCCGAGATCGTAGAAGCGCCTTATTTAAGTGTTGCGGGTATCCTCAACCGTGCGGCGTATTACAAGGCGCGAGGCGCGGATGTGATTGATTTAGGCTGTTTACCCAATACGCCGTTTCCGCATTTGGCTGACGCGATTCAAGAACTGAAAAAAGAAGGCTATGTTGTCAGTGTGGATTCGCTGGAAAGCTCAGATTTACTGGCGGGCGGTCATGCGGGCGCGGATTATCTGTTGAGTCTCACCGAGAAAACCTTGTGGATTGCGGATGAAGTCGCTGCTACGCCCATCCTCATCGCCACCAAACACGGCAACATGGCATCCTTGAGTCGCGCCATTCAAGCCATGCAAGCCAAAGGTCGTACCTTTATCGCCGATCCCATCCTCGATCCGATTCCATTTGGCCTAACCAAATCTATAGTGCGCTATTACCGCTTAAGAAAACAGTTTCCTGATATTCGCATCATGATGGGCATTGGTAACCTCACCGAGCTTACCGATGCCGACACCACCGGCATCAACGCCATGTTGTTCGGCATCATCGCCGAGCTTGGGATTAACGCCGTACTCACTACCGAAGTCAGCCCGCACGCCAAAAACGCGGTAGCCGAAGCCGATATTGCGCGGCGTGTAATGTATGCCGCACAGCAAGATAAACGCCTGCCGCGCGATTATGCTAGCGGCTTGCTAGGGCTGCACGACAGGCGACCTTTTCCTTACACACCGCAAGAAATCGCCGAATTTGCTTCACAGATTAAAGACCCCAGCTTTCGCATTCAAGTCTCCGAAACCGGTGTGCATGTATACAATCGTGATGGCGAGCTAATAGATATTGACCCGTTTCGGTTATATCCGCAATTGAGAGTAGATGACGATGCGTCGCATGCTTTTTACTTGGGCGTGGAGCTCGCTCGTGCCCAGATTGCCTGGCAGCTAGGTAAGCGTTATGTGCAGGATGAAGAATTGGAATGGGGCTGTAATAGCGTAAAGAAAGACCAAAGAGGGCGCGTGGCGCATAGGGAAGCGGCTAAGAAAGAGAAAAAACCGTGATTCTCGAAACCATCGTCACCAGCTTGAATGCCGATGGCAGCGCCCACATCGCGCCGTTTGGCATCCGTGAGCAAGAGGGTCTGGTATTGATCGCACCATTTCGTCCTTCAACCAGTTTGGATAATTTGCTACGCGCCAAAACGGCGGTGTTGAACTTGACCGACGACGTGCGCGTGTTTGCTGGTAGCCTGACCGGGCGACACCACTGGCCACTACGCAAAGCTACGCAAATCAACGGCTGGGTATTGCAAAATGCTTTGGCACATAGAGAGCTGGAGCTAGAGAAAGTGGAAGAAGATGAGGTGCGCACCAAACTTTGGTTTCGTGTGGTGCATGAGCAAAATCACCAGCCATTCCGTGGCTTTAATCGTGCCCAAGCGGCGGTGATTGAGTTGGCGGTGTTGGTGAGTCGCTTACATTTGCTCCCCGCAGCAAAGATTGATAGCGAAATTCAGTACCTGACTATCGCTATTGAAAAAACCGCGGGAGAGCGTGAGCAAGAGGCCTGGGAATGGCTGATGGAGGCGGTTGAGAATTTTAGGGCGGAGCAAGACGGAGACAATTTCGCATGAGCGCGTTTTTAGCCAGTGTGCGTAGCGTGGAAGAGGCGAAAATCGCGCTGGAATACGCTGACATCATAGACCTGAAAGAGCCTAATAATGGCGCTTTGGGGGCTTTGCCCTTGGATACTATAGAGGCAATTGTACGCTTTGTGGATGGTCGCAAGCTGGTGAGTGCCACGGTAGGCGACTTGCCTATGCGGCCGGAAGTGATGGTGCGCGCGGTCGAGGCTACGGCGGCCACTGGTGTTGATATAGTTAAAGTAGGATTTTTTGAGGCAGAGATAGCATGCATCAACGCATTGCGTCCGCTGATGCAACGTCATCTCAAACTGGTTGCAGTGCTGTTTGCGGATGCTAATTCGGACTTGGAGTGTATTCCGCAATTGGCTGAAGCTGGATTTTATGGCGTGATGTTGGACACCTTACATAAGCAGGGACAAGGTTTGTGCGATTGCATGTCGTTTGTACAGCTTGAGAGGTTCTTGGTACAAGCGCGCGCGCATCAACTAATGACCGGGGTGGCCGGGTCATTGCGTGCTGAGAATATTGAATTACTCTCTACGCTCAATGCGGATTATCTGGGTTTTCGTGGTGCATTGTGTGAGCAACATCAACGAAAAAATCAACTCGAGACGAGCAAAGTTGCTCATATACGCAGTTTGTTGCAAAAATACCACGCTAACACAGCGCTATTAACGGCTTAATAGGCTTATGGCGGTTGCAATGAAACAGAGCATTAGGTATAGTTTCAAAGAGTCTTCCAACAAGGATATAAGCGCATGAAAACCAAACTGATTTCCCTCTCCGTTGTAGCCTCCATAAGTCTGATGATGAGTGCCGTCAGCTATGCTGAAGACGAAGCCTATCAAGGCTCTTGGTATGTCATGCCTACTATAGGCTACGCACATACGGACAGCGACTTGGCGGCAGACAATGATATTGCCTACGGTGTGCGCTTGGGTAAGGAATTAAGTCAACATTGGGATGTGCAGTTGGGCTTGAGTAGCACGCATCCAGATGCTGATTCCACCATAGTGGGTTTGCCGAGTTCTGGTAGTTATCGCCAGACCATGGTGGGGCTAGACGCTTTGTATATGTTCAGTCGTGACAGTTTCCGTCCTTTCGTGCTGGCAGGTTTGGGCGTGGCACAAAATAAGATTAACTACACCATTAATGGTCTGCCAGTGAATGGCTCTGAGACGGGTTGGATGGCCAATATTGGTGCCGGTTTTCAATACTTCGTCAACGAGTCTCTTGGTTTGCAGGCTGATGTGCGTCACGTGTGGAGTGATGCGCAAGCTAGCGCTGGTGGCTTTAATGCCAATCAAACCATGGGTAACACCTATCTCAACTTGGGTGTGATTTTCAAGTTTGGAGCACCTGCCAAAACCGCGATGGCAGAACCCATGATGGCCGAGCCGGCTGAACCAGCAATGGAAGCGGTGCCAGAAGAGGGTCCGGACGTAATGGAAGATTTGCCACCAATGATGGATGACTCCACGGAGCCACAAGCTGAAGCTATGGGTCCGGATCAGCCAGCTTTTGCGCCTATCACCTTGGCAGCCGAAGTGCTGTTCGGCTTTGACAAGGATGGCTTGAAAGAAGAAGGTAAGCGTATTTTGAATACGGAAGTCGTGGAAAAAATGCGTGCTTATCCTGAAGTAGAGTTGGTGCTGATCTCTGGTCATACCGACCGTATCGGCGACGACAACTACAACCAGAAGCTGTCTGAGCGCCGTGCCAAACAAGTGAAGAAGTATATCGCCAGCCAAGGCATTGCCGAAAGCCGTTTACATGCAGTGGGTAAAGGTGAAAAAGAACCCGTTGCTGACTGCGCTGGTGTGCGTGGTAAGAAGCTGATTGAATGCCTGCAACCTAACCGCCGCGTGGTGGTTGAGATTGAAGTGCAGCGTCAAATGGCGCACTAAGCTGCATAATTTGTGATAAAAAGCCCCGCTGGTCGGGGCTTTTTTATGCCATCTAGTTAACATGTCAGAACCGCTCAATATAGATTTACTCGTTTTCCCTCGCTGGGTAGTGCCAGTGCGTCCGCGCGGCGCAGTACTTGAGAAGCATGCGGTAGCGGTGCAGGGTGGACAAATTGTGGATGTGTTGCCACTTTCTGAGGTGACCAGTAAATATGTGGCAGAACATACTGTCAGCCTGCCTGATCATGCGATATTGCCTGGGCTGATTAATTTGCACACTCACGCTGCGATGACCCTGATGCGCGGGCTTGCCGACGATTTGCCGCTGATGCGTTGGTTGCAAGAGCATATTTGGCCTGCGGAGACCACGCATGTGTCGGCAGATTTTGTCCGTGATGGTAGTTTGCTGGCATGCGCTGAGATGTTACGTGGCGGTGTGACTTGCTTTTCCGACATGTATTTTTACCCTGCAGCCACAGCAGAAGCCGTCATTCTCTCTGGGATGCGTGCCTGTCTTGGTCTGGTAGTGCTGGAATTTCCTACTAATTACGCCGCAGATGTGGATGATTATCTGAATAAGGGGTTGGCCTTCCGCGACACTTTGAGAGGCCATGATCGTATCACCACATGCCTTGCTCCACACGCGCCTTACACGGTGAGCAACCGCAGTTTTGAGAAGGTGCTGACCTATGCTGAGCAGCTTAACCTGAATATTCATACGCATTTACACGAAACTCGTGACGAAATCACGCAGAGTGAGGCAGAGCATGGTTTGCGCCCAATTCAACGATTAGCTAACCTTGGTCTGTTAGGTCCCAATTTCATCGCTGCACATGGGGTACATTTACATCAAGGAGAGATGGAATTATTGGCCGAGCGTGGTTGTCATATCGCGCACTGCCCAGCCTCCAATCTTAAGCTCGCCAGCGGCATCGCGTCTATTGCTCAATTGCTGGCGCAAGGGGTCAATGTAGGGCTAGGCACTGACGGTGCGGCAAGCAATAACAGTTTGGATATGTTCGCGGAGATGCGCTTGGCAGCATTGTTGGCCAAAGGTGCCAGTGGTGATGCCGAGGCGCTGCCCGCGTGGACTGCGCTGGAGATGGCGACCATCAACGGCGCTAAGGCTTTGGGATTGGACAGTGAAATCGGCTCGCTGGAAATCGGCAAACGTGCAGACATGATTGCCGTCAACTTAAACTCGGTAGAAACCACTCCCTGTTACGATCCGGTTTCGCATCTTATTTATGCTGCCAATCGTGGGCAAGTCAGCCATGTATGGGTGGATGGCGTGGCGGTACTCGAGGATCGTCAACTCACGCAAATTGACCAACGAGATATTCTGGAAAAAACAAAGCTATGGCAGAGCAAACTGCAGCATTGAATGTAGACCCGCAAGAGCTGAGTAAATTCGCCACGCTAGCGCATAAATGGTGGGATAAAAATAGCGAATTCAAGCCCTTGCATGACATTAATCCCTTGCGTTTGGATTACATAGACCGCATTGTTGGTTTGCACGGAAAAACCGTGCTGGATGTCGGTTGTGGTGGCGGTATTTTGTCGGAGTCCATGGCAGAGAAGGGCGCACAAGTCACCGGCATAGACTTGGGCGAGAAGGCGCTAGGGGTCGCCAAGTTGCATCAGCTTGAAAGCGGTGCGGGTGTTGAGTATCGCTGCATCGCGGTGGAAGCATTAGCCGCCCAGCAACCCGCCAGCTTTGACGTGGTGACCTGTATGGAAATGCTGGAACACGTGCCAGACCCGGCCTCGGTGGTGAGCGCCTGCGCCAGCCTAGTGAAACCCGGCGGCCACGTGTTCTTTTCCACACTTAACCGCAATCCAAAATCCTATTTATTTGCCGTCATCGGTGCGGAATATGTGCTTAACATGCTGCCGCGCGGCACCCATGACTACACCAAATTCATCAAACCGTCTGAGCTGGCAAGCTGGTGTCGCGTCGCAGATTTAGCCGTGAACGAATTCATCGGCATGAGCTATAACCCGCTCACTAAGCACTACTGGCTGGGGCGCGATGTGTCGGTGAACTACATCGCACACACTGTGAAATAGTGAATTCACCAATCGTGAAATTCCAAGCGGTTTTTTTTGACTTAGACGGCACGCTGGCGGACACCGCTGTGCAGCTTGGCCTTGCGCTCAATATGCAGCGCGAGCGACATGGATTAGCGCCGCTTGCAGCGAAAATCATCCGTCCTTATGCCTCGCATGGCTCGCCAGGCCTGCTGAAAGTGGGTTTTGGCTTGAGTAAAGAAGATGC